>CALXTP010000042.1 GCA_944391435.1 uncultured Alphaproteobacteria bacterium
TACCCTTCTCATCCTGCGACTTCGGAATAATGACATTCAAAACGCCGTTGCTGAACTCGGCCGTTGCATCGTCAAAGCGCAAATCCCACGGCAGAGCCACCGTCCGTTTGAACGAGCCGTAAGAAAACTCCGAGAAATAGCTGCCTTTGTTGTGTTCTTTGTGTTCTTGCTTTTTCTCGCCGGAAATGGTCAGATAGCCGTCTGCCGAAATTTCCAAATCAACATCTTTTTCACTCATGCCCGGAAGCTCTGCGGCGACACGGACTTCATTTTCGTTTTCGCTGACTTCCAGCTTCGGCTCAACGGCTTTCATCGCGCTGTTTTCATAAGGGAAATCCAGCCAGTTGTTAAAAAAGCTGTTGACCATGTCGTTAAAATCTTTGCGATAGCCGTAATAAGACGGTGCATTGCGATTATTGTCTTTACGTGTAATATTTGTATCTGTCATAATTTTATCCTCCAAATCAAATGCTTTCAGCCCTCGTTGCGGTGCCGTGCTTTCCTCTCGGCCGGGGCTTGCGGCTTTTGCCGCTTTGCCGGAGCTTCCGGGCGCCGTGCTGCCGTTCCGTTTCGGGCTCGTGTTCGCATCACGTTCTATTATTGAATTAGGGAGGGGAAAAGATGAAATCAAGAGGTTTCGGAAAAAAAAGTTAAAAAAATTTCTATGGCGCCTTTCCCGGACACATACCTTATGCCGCGCTGCCATATACGTTTTATGCCGCCACAAAAAAAAGGGCCTTGTCCAAGACAAAACCCGCTCGCCTGCCACATCAGGGCTGTTCCGCCGCAACACCGGCCGCCGTTGCCAAAGGCATTTTAAAATCGCGCCTGCCGCCGTCCGGATGCACAATCGTCACCTGGGCCGTCTTCGGCACGTCGCGCCTTATCCGCAACTGCACGGTATAGCCTTCCACCTCATAATCCCTGGCAGCATCTTCCCGCACGTCAATCTTCTCGGTCACGCCGCGTTGATAAACGCAAAAATAAGGAAAATCCTTGCAATAGAGGATAAGATATCCGATCATCAGCCGCACCGGATAATCCAAGCTTCCCCACAAAAAGCAATCATACTTTTTGAGATAAAACTCATCTTTCTCATAGGGGCTGGCCAAAAACTTTTCACCGTTATGGCGCACGCTTTTCCAACTGGAATAAGGGCCTGACGAAAAGCCGAAGCCGCCGGCCGTCAACAGCGAACATCCGCCAAACACGCCGCCGATGGCAGCAATGGCAAATCCCGCAATAGCTTTCAACAAAATTGTTTTCATAATGATATAATATTAATATTTAACCTGCAGCAATTATGACACCGGCTCCGTTTCCTGTCCACCGGATAATAAAGCTGTCCACCGGATAATACGGATTTTTTTAAAGTCATCATTTGGAAAAAAAACGCTCCGCCCTCTCTTGGCCATAGCGGCTCCGATATGATAATTTTCCCCGCCCGTAAAAACAAAAAAGGAGAGGCAACAAGCCTCAGCCGTTGCATCTCCTTTCCTTCCCTGCCCTTATCCCATCAACGTACAATCTGATAGGGAATAAGCAGAAATTGTTTTTTGTAACCATACGGATTGGTGATATACACCTGCGGCCAATTATCATGGTTAGACACGTCCACATAATAACCGTCAACAACATAACGTTTTTCGCCGCCACAACCGATAATGACACGCTGTCCGTTTGGCTCCGTAACAAATACGTTTCCGTTTGCGTATTCTACGGAAAGCCGTCCGCCGATATTCATAAACCACGGTGATGCCAAATCGGTACCCCAAACGGTGCAGTTATACTCAGAAAGGTAATACCCGCCGCCTTGGACACGATAGGAATGACCGTTGCCCCTGACATATTGCACTGGCCGGTTTACATAGGGGACAGCCCGATATCCATACCGCCGCGGTGCATTGTGGTAATACCGCGGAGAACGGATGTTATAACCACGTTCCGGAATACGATACATTGCCGCCTGAACCGGAACAAAATCAAAACTCATAACCACAGCTATCGCCGCAATTATGAAAAACATATACTTTTTCATAATAATACTATTTTAGAACCATAGTATAGCACATTTTTGTCAATGTGTCAACCGTCTTGGCACATCAATGACATTTTTTTCGCCGGATTCCCAATCTGCACCTCTGCCCCGGCTCAGGCAAAAAACTCTGCGACCTTTTCCCTCTCCATCCCGGCACCTCCTCTTCCTTAGTCATTGCCCCCTCTTTATCCGTCATTGCCATCCATCTCCCGTCATTGCGAGCAAACAACGTGAGCGCGGCAATCCACGGCAACCTACCCGCACTCTTTCGCCCCAAAGGACAACCGTTGCAGGTGCCGCTGGCACTGGCGCGGCCACTGCAGATGCCGCTGGCACTGGCGCTGCCACCGACGCGCACCCGCGGCCACCGGCACACACTGCCGTGCACGCCCCCCGGCTTATCCATTTCCGACATCAGCTTAACTATTTGATATAATTTGATTTACAAACTTATCCGCAAAAAAAATAAAAAAAATGCAAAGAAAGTGTTGACAGTTTGATTTTTTATCTATATAAACGCTCTTGTCCTTCAGATGGTCCCATCGTCTAGTGGTTAGGACATCGCCCTTTCACGGCGGTAACATGGGTTCAAATCCCGTTGGGATCACCATTTCAAACAGCAGTCATGAAAATGGCTGCTTTTTCTTTTATTTCCAAGGCTTTCAGCAAGTTCGGATGTTTCTTTTTCAAAAATCGTCATTTTTTCAATTTGTCCGAACTTTCTGATTATTAATTTTTATTGATAAGCTTTACAAAATGTGCTATTATCCAAATATACAATATAATTGATAAGGATAATTTGAATGTCACAAAATGAACTCT
>CALXTP010000043.1 GCA_944391435.1 uncultured Alphaproteobacteria bacterium
TCACAACCGAAGCAAAACGCCCGCAAATGGAAGAAATCATCTTTCAAAACACCACAACGATTGGCATTCGCCGCTATAAAGCCGAATTTACCTGCATGGAACGCAAGCTGCTAAACATCAAACTGCCGTATGGCGAAGTACTGGTAAAAAAATGTTGGTTAGGCAATATCATTCGTTACAACCCGGAATATGACAGCGTCAAAGCCCTAGCAGAAGCAAGCAATTTGCCATTCCGCAAAGTGTTTGATGAAGCCCGCCGCACTGCAGAGGAAACAGATAATGCTTAACCGCTTAAAAAACTTTTTGCGCCAATATGCCTCCGAAGGAATAGCCTTGGCTTTTTCCGGCGGCACGGATAGTACTTTATTGCTGGCGGTTCTAAGCCTTATGAACCAAGAATCTCCTTTTGCGGCAAAGGCCTTGACAATCAAAACTGTATTGCAGGATGGAGATGAAATGGCCGCTGCCAAAAACTTGGCACAAAAATTCAATATTCCACATTATTTTTTAACCTTCGCGCCTCTTGCCGTCGATGCAATAAAAAACAACCGCCCAGACCGCTGCTATCACTGCAAGAAGGCTATATTTACCACTTTTTTTGACACTATAAAAAAACATAATATCAAATACTTGATAGATGGAACCAATGCCGACGACCTGCAGGTTTACCGCCCGGGGCGCAAAGCTTTGGAAGAATTGGGCGTTATTTCGCCGCTGGCTTTGCTGGGTATAACAAAAGCACAAATCCGGAAATTATCTGCCGAACTGGGGCTACCGACCGCCGGCAAGCCGGCCACGCCATGCCTGGCCACCCGTTTTGAATACAACACGATTCTGACAGAAGAAAACATCAGCCGGGTCACCGCCGGAGAGAAAATTTTAAAACAAATGTTTCCGCGGTTGGAAAATGTCCGTTTGCGCGTTCATGGAAATCTGGCCCGTCTGGAAGTTCCTGCCGCCGACATTCCTTTAATTGCCGCCAGCGCCGACACCACTGCCAAAGCCCTGCAAAAACTCGGTTTTGATTTCATTACCCTTGATTTAAACGGTTTTCGCTCCGGTTGCTTTGACCAACCGCTAAAAAAGAATTTACAAAAATTATTATAAAATTATCATGTCTAACAAATTAACAAAGGTAAATTTATGAAAAAAGCACTTTTAATTTTCATGTTAATGATGGGGTTTGCCGCAACGGCTTACGCTCATGGAAATCACGGACAGGTTGAATTGGGAGAAAACGCAACTTTGTCGGCCATTTGGGTCGCCGCATTGTTGACGGCCGTTCTACATACCATTATGGGGCCTGACCATTATCTGCCGTTCGTAGCCATAGGCAAAAGCCGCCATTTCAGTTTAAAAAAGACGCTGTTTTGGACATTCGTCTGCGGTATAGGGCACATTGCCAGCGCCCTGCTGATTGCACTGGTATTCATTTACTTTTCGCACTGGCTGAGTGCAGAAGAATTTTCATGGATAGAAGACAATCGCGGAAACATTGCCGCTTATGCGCTGATAGGACTGGGCGCCGCTTATCTGCTATGGGCTATACGCCACCGCTTGCAGCACAAAAGCAACAGCTCTCATCATCATTTGCCTCTGCCGGACGAAAAGAAAAGCATTTCCGTCTGGATATTGTTTATTATTTTTGTATTGGGGCCGTGTGAAGCATTGCTGCCGATATTAACGGCTTCAAGCGTTTTGGGCGCATCGGCGGTAATATCAAGCACCATCATCTTTTCGGTTGCCACCATTGCAACAATGATGCTTGCCGTCACCTGCTGTCTGCTGGGAATAAACGCCCTGCGTTTCAACCGGCTTGAAAACTATGCCCACGAAATTGCCGGCGGCACGATTATGGCCTGCGGCATCGCAATTATTTGCGGATTGTGACTTTAGGCCCCTTTTTTAGGGGCTTAAAGCCTTTTTTTGAAAAAAGGATTATGCTTATGAACAAAAGACAAATACTTCGTTATCTGCGCGCCGGAGCCGCCGTCATTGTCGGGGTACTTTCCATATTGGCATTTGCCGGCCTTTTTTATCCGATAAAAATTTTTGATATTCAATTTACGGCTTTGCTGCAACGAATATTGGTTGATTTTTCCCTTGCGGCAGCCATTCTTCTCGTTAGCCTCTTATTGCTGACGCTTATCTTCGGGCGTTTATATTGTTCGGTCTTATGCCCCTTTGGGCTGTTGCAGGAATTTTTAATGTTAATTTTCCGCCGCAAAAATACCGTGCAGACAAATCATCCGCACAAATATTTTCTTGCCGCTGTCCTCTTTGGCGCTTTAATCGGCGGCACTGCCTGGCTCATCCGCTTGATAGACCCATACACAACCTTTGGCTCGGCAGCAAGCATAACCGGCCTCACTCTGGGCATCACAGCCGCCGTTGCCGTCCTGGTCTGGTTCAAAGGGCGCTTCTTTTGCACCAACATCTGTCCGGTAGGCACTGTTCTCGGATTAATATCCAAACACGCCATCAATAAAATTTACATCAATGCCGACACCTGCGTCTCTTGCGGTCTATGCGCCTCAAAATGTCCTGCCGGAAGCATTGATTTCAAAAACAAAACCGTAGACAACGAAACTTGTTTAAAATGCTTTAAATGCCTGAATGCTTGCCGTAAACACGGTATTCGCTACGGCATTGCCCCGGCTCCAAACACACCTTTCAGCCCGTCTCGGCGAAAATTGTTGATAAGCGGGGCTGTTATCGCCGCTTTTGCCGTAGCCGTCAAAGGCGGGATGGAATTTGGCAAAACCATTGCCGCCAAAGTAAAAAAGGTCATTCTGCCCGCCGGTGCCGGAAATGCAGCAGATTTTGCCAACCGTTGCCTTAACTGCAATCTTTGCGTCCAAAATTGCCCGATGAAAATATTAAAAAAAGCAAATGAGGATTATCCCGCGGTTCATATTGACTATTCAGACAATTTTTGCGATTATAACTGCAATAAATGCTCGTCAATATGCCCATCTGGCGCAATCAAACGGTTATCTTTGGCAGAAAAGCAAAAAACACAAATCGGTTTAGCCGTCATTGACGAAAACAAATGCGCAAAATGCGGCTTATGCGTCATGAAGTGCCCGCGTGAAGCGATTAGCAAAGAAAACGGCGCTTTTCCGGTAATTCATGATGATATATGTATCGGTTGCGGTGCCTGCCAAAATGCCTGCCCGGTAAAAGCCATCGCCATAACGGCAGTAGAACGGCAAAAAACTTTATAAAGGAGAAAAACTATGTCATTAGGATTAACGGAAATAGCCCTTATTTTAATCGTCGTGCTCATTTTATTCGGCGGCAAACGCATTCCCGAACTGGCCAAAGCATTGGGAAAAGCCCAATACGAATATAAAAAAGCCAAAGAAATGCTGCAAAACGAAGCTCAGGAACTAAAAGATTCCGTTGAACAAGCAGCCAAAGCCGAAGAAGAAAAAGCTGATAAAGCAG
>CALXTP010000044.1 GCA_944391435.1 uncultured Alphaproteobacteria bacterium
TGCCGTTGGCGTCACGCCCCTGAAAAAAGGCACGAATATCATAAAAAGAAGCATTCGGCATAGAATCCGGCTGTTTATGATAATATTGCCAAAGCTCCCTGCCGGCGGCCATAACTTTTTGCCCGGCGTCAGAAAAAACAATATGATTTTTCCTGATGTAACCGACCATAAAATGGCTTTCATAGACATCTTTGGCATTTACCTCGGCTTCGGCAAAAGGAATCCAATGGTTAATATCTTGCAGAGCTGATATGCGGTTCTGGCCATGAAAAAGCGTATAAGCGAGGCAGTCGGACTGAAACACTTTATCTTCCTGCCAGCCATCTTTAGGATATAAAAACTGGTCACGGTCATTGAGCCATGTTGCATCAATACAATGGCGGACGGAAAAGTAGATTGATACTTGTGGCAGATTATCACTTCCAATGCCTACAAATATTCCATGTCTATTCGTTTTATTATTGATGATTGAAATATATTTGTTGTTTTGGTAATCCGGTGCATCTCCCATTAAATACCCGATTTCACCGTTATGGGATAAAAACTCTGCAATCCATTTATTTATTGTATTTTTTACTATAGAAAAAGCATAAAATTTCTTTTTTTCCAACCGTTCGCCCTTACGGTCATAAACATCGGACAGCATTTGTGTAAATTTTTCTTTTTTATCCGTGTTCCAAATCATAAAACCGATGGGAAACTGCCCTTTGACATTATCAAACGTGTCGGCCGGAACGACAAACATCTTTTTAAGCTCTGCCAGAAAAACATCGCGAAATACGGCGAAGTTGCCGGCCTGCAAAACTTTCAACGTTGAAAATTCTGCCAAAACGCAGCCGGATAATTCTTTATAAATCCTGATAAAAAACTGGGCAAACAGCTCATTGCTTGCCTTGCCGATGATATCTTTATATTTTTCATAGGTTTTATTTGAGGTGGCAACCTTATCTTTAAAATTACGCCCTTGCCCGCTTCCGGCCTCTGCATACGGCGGATTGATGTATATTACCAGTTTTTTACGCTTTTTTCATCTTTTAAGATATCCAGCAGGCCTTTGGGGCATTTTTCCGCAAAATCATCGTTTAAAAAATCCATTTGAAAAATATGGCTTGACAACAGATTGGCACCGTTTTTTACCCGGTCTTTCATCACATCCACATCGGCCTTGTCCAAGGTGCTTGCCCATATATTATATTTGTTTGTCAGACCGTTTAATAAATTCCCTGTTCCGGCACAGCAATCCCACACATAATATTCATCCTGCCAGTTTTCGCCCAGCACGTCGGCCAGATATTTTTGACTCAGCTCCACCCACTTTTGCGGCGTAAAGAAAGACCCTTTGCGCTCGCGCACATCTTGCGGAACAAGCAAATCGCGCCTTTCTACAATATAATTCCAAAATTCTCTGCGGGGCGGGCGGTCATATATGCTCCAAAACCGGCGATGCGCACGCTGGTTATCATTAAATTCCACCAATGTCGGGTCGCGCAGCCCCAGCTCATCTTCTTCTTTGCGAAACATAAAATACTGGTTGCGCTTTAACAAAACAAAAAGGCTGTCTTTAATAGACTCGTTATCTTTGGACAGCAAATCCGCCAAATAAAAATCCGCATCCAGTATTCCCAGTTGTTTTGCCTTTTCCCAATCAATTTTTATAGAGGGTTTGACATCCTGAAGCCACTTGAAGTAGACGGTTACAAAATTATTTTTGGTAATAACGATGTTTGAATGCCCCTGCCGTCCCAACACAAAATTGGACTTGATAAACTTTCGCAGTTCTTTTTCATCTTTATCAAAATAAAATATCTGCGATTTCCGTTCCAGTTCCTCTTTTACCGTTTCATAAAGCTGGCGGAATTCCTTGGTTTCATGGTTGGAAGAAGTTACCGTCCAATCAAAATCATTCTGTGTAAAGACCGGCGAAATGATGTTATATTGGATAAACGCTATTTTCTCGGCATCAAACGCGCCCAGAAACACCGGCGGCAGGTATTTTTCAAACGTTCGTGCCTTACCGATTGTCATAATCAACTGCACAAAGGACTCGTATATGTTCTGCCGCTTGCCGCGTTTTGCCTCCGCCCACAACAGAGATTGCGTCATTGCGCTTTCATCAAACAACAGTTTTTGCTTGCCGCCGGATTTATCCGTTATTTTTGCAATGCAAAAATCCACATTGCCGATAATTTTCGTGCTGTCATAGTCTTTGAAAAAATCTGCCGCAACCTTGTTTTTTAATTCCTCTTCCCGCAGGGCATTTGCATAAGACATTCTCTTCTCCAACAAAAAAGCCGCTGATGAAGCGACTGGAAGTTGGAAACTACTCCATATGAAGGTAGTGCGACATATTAGCAAACATATTTATATTGCCACGCGGCAAATATGCCTTATAGCCTATTTTGTCGCCTTCCAGCCATTAGCCAGAAGGCGTGCAAAATTATCGCCTTTACACAGACGCATATGGAAGAGGTTTCCACACCTCAGAACATTCATCAGATGTTCCGCTTGAGAGATTAACGGTTCTATTTTGATTTTGCAAGGATTTTTTCGCTATAAAAAATCCCCTGCCCTTTTGCAAGGCAGGGGATTTTGCTAAAATTTATATTTTACGCCGACATCCACTTTTATCGGATATTCTTTTTCAAGATATTGCATCAGCTCGCCATAAATTGAGAAATTCTTGTAATCATAGTTTATTCTGGCTGACAGAATCCCCCGGTCGCGGGAATTGATATGTTCAATATCGCGCAATTTATAGGAACCTAATGTATCGTTTATACGGGCATCCATGCCACGATACGGATCGGCAAATTCATGATAATACCCAATGCCTAACGCCATATTCAGACGGTTGTCTTCCGAAAATTCAACGCTCTTGTCAAGATAAATACCCAGGGCACTTTCCAAAGAGAACACATTTGCAGCGTCTATTTGCAACGCAAGGGCATCGCTTCCTTCCTTGATGGAATCCTGGTACCAGCCAATTGCATTCAGGCCGATAAACGGCGTCAAATTTACCGCTCCCAAATCCATGGTATAACGCAGTTCGTTTAACCAGCCGTAGGTTATTTCCGTCGTGTCGGCTTCAAAGGTCTTTTCATAGCCGCGGCGCTTATAGTCGCCATTGGAAAATCCGAGGCGCGCCATAGATACAGCCGTTAAGCCTTTGCCGTTAGTATAGGTTAACGGCACATAGCCCTGAACCATAAAGCTTTTACGCGACGAATCGTTGTTATAATCCGTGTTTGTATTGGTAAAGCTCATACCGACGCCAAGGCGGTAATGATTGTCAATTTTTTTATCATACATGGCATACATGCTTTGCGACATGATGTCGTATCCGCTCAAAGTACCGTGGTCGTCACGCCCGATATATATGCCGTCGGCGCCGACCATCTTGCGAACATCTTTGCCGTCTTTGAATAAATCTGCCATCATGGTACGGTCAAGGCTGCGCTGCACTTTCAAATTTTCCTGCGCCATATTGGGCAGAACCGATGTACCCAGAATATCGGCTTCACGCTGTTCATATTCGCTCCTGGAGGAGGCCGTCTTCAGGGCATTATACAGGTCGCTGTTTTGCTCGTATTGATAGTTCTTGTTCAGGTAAGACGCTTTGTCGGCATCCGTTACCTCATTGAAATCTTTCATATCCATAACGACATCATATTTTCCGTCATCGTTTTTGTGGGCAGATGCCGTGTACAAATATGAATTAGATTCTAAATTGACATCTTCTATACTGGTTGCAGACAAGGCGTCCTCTAGGATTGACGTCATATCAAACGTATCTGTTACGGTGTCGGATGAAACTTTTAGCGTGCCGCTGATTTCCTCCTCCGATTCAAATTTTCCTCCCTTGCTCAGTATGATATTTCCGCCCCAGGTGTCAAAATCCAACGCCACCTTGCTGGTCAACGTGCCGCTGTTGTCCAAAGTGGCCCCGTCTTCCAGCTGAATGGTCGCGCCGTTATTGCAATTTTCTCCGTTGCAGGTTTCGCCATTGATTGTTATGGTGCCAGTGTTGTATACCGTTGCCGTTTCTCCGGTAGCATAAATGCCGACATTGTTTCCTTCGCCGCTTATATTTATCTCGCCCCGGTTAATAACCGTAGCCGCACCGGCTGCCGTGCCGTCAGATTCGGCATATATGCCGTAATTGTTGCCATTGCCGCTTACATTTATGACGCCGTTTTCATCATTTAACACACTTCCCTGGTTGAGATAAATGCCGTAAGCATCTGCATTGGCCAGGCTTTCTACGTTAATCAGCGCATCATTGCGGATTTGGGAAGAATATCCCATCATTCCGTAAGCCGTTGCATTGCCGCGAGATGTTACTTTAATGGAGGAATTAGCCCCCGAATTATCCAACTTGGCATTGCTGCCGTACATGCCGGCGGCTATACCACTGTTGGCCCCGCCATATACATCAACATTGATTGTGCCCGTAACATCGGCATTGCTGCTTGAACTATAAGCATTATAGGCCGTACCGTCCTGGACGTATATACCGTAGTATTCTCCTGCAGATACAGCCGACTGGCTGCTGGCCGTTACATTTATCGTGCCATTGACGGTGCCTTCCCCTTCTGAGTCTTTTTCATTATAATAATATGCATTGTACACAGTTTTGGGCTGGGCCTCATCTTCGTTTTCATCCATTGTATGGCTTGTCGCATAAATGCCGTACATCTTGTTCGGCGCCCTTCCCTGAGTTGATGTTACCGTTATATTGCCCGTAACCGTATTTTGGGCATTCACCATGGCCGCATTGTATATCTGCGACCCCTGGGGATTGATGGAATCGCTCCAGATGCCTGCCGATGTCGAATCGCCCATTTTGCTTTCCGTACTGGTTACATTGATATTTCCCGTAACGACGGTTGCCGTATTTTCCGTGTCGCTTCCTTCAGGCTCTTCGCTGTACGCATTTGCTATTGTCAAACCGTTGCTTTCTATGCCGCGCAAATTTACCATAAATACGCTGCTGTTATCATTGACGTTAATGTTGCCTTCTACTTCCAATTTTGTTTCCGAACCGGAATTTGCATACGCATTATAGACGCTTCCGGCGGCAAATACACCCGTTACCTGCTGGGTCAGATTGCTGCTGCCTTCTATGGTTGCTTCTATAGTACCTACCGTCGGATTGCCTTCGTACCCGGCAGCAGAAGACCTGAATGCATTAAACGTATTGTTATAATATGTGGTCGGGACACCATCTTCATCCTCTTCAACATAAGTCTGCGCCCCAGAATAAATACCGTATACGCCGCCTCCGCCCGTATTTTTGGCGATTATCGTACCGGTTGCGTTGTATCCCTTGGCATTGTATACGCTGTTTTTCACACCGTCACTGCCATTCGCATATATGCCGACGGCCGAAGCCAACTCTGAATTTGATGTTACGTTTATGGTGCCATCAGCACTGAAATCGCCGTATGAATAGTAGTATTTGTTAAACTGCGTTTCACTGTTGGCTATATTGCCGCTGCCGTATATGCCGTAAACATTGCCATTGCCGCTTAATGTTATTTCTCCGCTGGCAACAACATTGGACAGAGGCGAATCCAAAAACGCCAGTGCGTTATTGATTTTTGAGGATGTTCCCGTTCCGCGAATACCGGTTACGGAGCCGCTGCCGTTATGCGTTATCGTTATGGAACCGGTCGCCAGCGAATTGACATTGGCACCGCCGCCCACCGAATTTGAGTAGGCATTAAATATATTTCCGCCGCCCTGGATACCGGTGATTTCACCACCGCTGCCGGTTACCGCTCCGCCTTCTTCCGTATTCTTGACTATATTTATGGAACCGCTTGCCACGTTCATCGTGCTGCCTTCACCCGTACCATAAGAAAAAGCGTTGTATATATCGTTATCCGTAGAGTTATACATTCCATAAATCGTGGAGCTCGTATTGGTATCCGTTATATCAATTCTGCCGGTTGCGTAATTATTGCATCCCTGGCACGTTTGCGCTCCGTTATGAATAACTGCGCCGTTGTATATATCCGATTGCGAGTATATGCCGTATACAAAGTTTCCACCGGTATTTTTGTTAACAATGTTTATCGTCCCCTCATTGGAACCGGAAGTTGTCAATGCATTATAAACACTCCCATAATATGTTATGTTCCCTTCTTCGTCTTCCATAAACGGCTTCATACCGTATACATCACGCAAAATACCGTCATTTTCTACCGTTATCGTGCTGTTGTTGATGTTTGAATCGGATTTTCCTATCAAATCCTCTTCAACCTTTTCGCACACGCCGGATGTTCCCATGCGCCACCCGTTTTCCGTATCGCAGCTGCAGTGCTTGGTTTCTTCATCATAAACATAGCCTTCTATAACCTGCTGATTCTCATCCAGGCACTCAACGCGGATACAGTTATTATCGGTGCCGTTATACTCATATCCCGAAGCACAGGCGGAGCAATCTTCATTTTCTTCTATCGGGGCACGGTTGGAAGCACATTCCAATCCGCAGTGCGTTCCATCACTGTCTACCGTTATCGCATATTCTATCGGACAGATATTGCAATCCGCCCCTGTCCATTTTTCTTCGCAAACATAGCTATCACGATAGCAACTGTCCGACGTCTCGTCGTATATATACCCTTCTTCCTCGGGACATTCGCAATTTTCATCAAATCCGGATTTGCAAACGCACTCGTTGCCATATTGCGTATAGTGCGGCTGGCAGGTAATCGGCTCAAGACACTCCAACCCGTTTTCCGACGTGTAATAGTGGACGTAGCCTTCTTCACAGGTACAGCTGTCATTTTCCTGTATTTGGTGTGCATTTCTGCTGCATTCCAAATCTTGGAAGCAAAGGCCGCTGAAATTCAGATAATTATCCGCACATTGAGAACAATCCGTTCCGGTATACCCTTTATAACATTCACAACTGCCGCTTTCTATATCATAATGCCCGTGTGCATTGCAATACAGCTCGTTATAGTTATTCCATTCATCTAAGTTTTCATCGCCTTCATGGTATTCTTCGCCGTCCGTTTGTTGGCAGCCGCCGTTATACGGATCTCCGTGATATCCCTTGTACTCATTGCATACACATGTCCCGTCAGCCAACGGAATGGAATTTGGGTATGCTTTGCAGGTTTCGGTATTATAACAGTGGTACGGATCGCCCATGGTATCATAGCCTTCCTGGCATTGACGGCAGGTATCGCGTACCTGATTGATGCAATGTTCTATATCTTGATAACAATGCCTTATATCACCATGATTTCCATATCCGGCAATACAATTGTCCGGGCAGGTATCCGAAGACTGGCCGCCTTCTTCACAATTTTCAATAGGCGCATAACACCCTTCACCGCCAAAATGTTCATACCCCGCATTGCATACACATTGCTCCGTCGTTTCATCCCAATACGCATTTTCCGGGCAATCTGGATCGGGATCGGGATCTGGGTCAGGGTCAGGGTCAGGATCCGGATCGGGGTCAGGATCCGGGTCTGGGTCGGGATCCGGCTCGTCACCGCCCCCTCCGCTGTCAGAGCTGCCATCCGTATCTCCGCGAAAGACATAGGCCGCGGCAATAGCACCGGCAGCCAACGCTGCCGTTCCCAACAAATACGGCTTGTCCGACGAATATTCTTTAACGGCCGTTTGTTGAGCCGTTATGCCGAAGAAACGACGATAGCTGCTGTTCGGAATCTGTTTCAGGCATTCCGGTGTCGTTTTGGCACCGTATGAAGCTAAGACATTGTATGCAGGACGATCCTGGCGGATAACTGACAGGCATATGGCGTTATACCCTCTTTCGTCTACGCTTTCAATGGAATATCCTTTTTCCAGCAGTATCTCAATTTTTTGGGAATTATTCTGTCTTGCCAGTTCGTAAAATGCGCGCGCAACACTTATCGTGCCGCCGGCCGCCCACGCAGCAGACGCAAAACAGCACGCATAAAGCAATACCCCTAATATAAAAAAGTTTTTATTTATTTTCATAAGCTTATTCCGTCAACAGGCTTTTTTGGGTCATTTAAGAATATTCTTTTGGAGTTATTTTAAGGAAAAATGTTTAAAAATTCGGTTAAGATTCAGAGTTTTTTTAAATTGGGCTTGATTTTGTCTGATTTTGTAAGTAAAGTGAACGGAGTTTTTTAGTTTAGGGATACAGCAGATGAGTGAAAAGACTAAATATTATCCGGAATTGAGCGCAAAAATCAACTTTCCCGAAATGGAAGAAAATATTTTGCGTTTCTGGGAAGAAGACAAGACGTTTGAAAAATCTGTCATCAACCGCGACGGCGCCGCAGAATTTGTTTTTTATGACGGCCCCCCTTTTGCCAACGGCACGCCGCACTACGGACATATTATGGTGTCTTATGTCAAAGATGCGGTTGCACGTTTTCAAACGATGAACGGCAAAAAAGTAGAGAGACGCCTTGGCTGGGACTGCCACGGATTGCCGGCGGAGATGTCTGCCGAAAAACAGCTCGGCGTTTCGGGACGCAAGCAAATTGAAGCTTACGGCATAGAAAAGTTCAACAATTTTTGCCGGACAGATGTTTTGAAATATTCCGGCATCTGGGTTGATATGTTTAGGCGCATCGGGCGCTGGGTTGATTTCAGCCATGATTATAAAACCATGAACCTTCCTTTTATGGAAAGTGTTATTCATAACTTCAAAGAACTGTATGACAAAGGGCTGGTTTATGAAGATTACCGCGTTTTGCCGTATTCCTGGGCGGCTGAGACGCCTTTATCCAATTTTGAAGTCAACCTTGGCTATCAGGAAAAGACCGACAATGCTATTACAGTCATGTTCAAGCTTGAAAACGGGCAGAAAATCCTGGTCTGGACAACAACACCGTGGACCCTGCCGTCAAATTTGATGCTGGCTGTCGGAAAAGATATTGACTATGTGGTCATGAATGAAAACGGACAGGATTACATTATCGCGGAAGCGCGGCTCGGCAGTTATAAAAAGCAGCTGGAAAATGCAACCCAGGTCCGAAAAATCAAAGGTGCTGAACTGATTGGCTTGAGCTATGAACCGATGTTTCCGTATTTCAAACACTTGAAAGACAAAGGTGCATTTAAGGTCTTGGCTGGCGACTTTGTTTCCACCGAGGACGGTACGGGCGTTGTCCATATTGCCCCGGGTTTCGGACAAGACGACTTTGAAGCTTGTCGTGCATATGATGAGAACTTCCCCATTGCCTGCCCGGTTGACGAAGCCGGAAAATTTACGGCAGAAGTTCCGGATTATGAGGGAAAACAGGTTTTTGAAACCAATGAGCCTATTATGCAATGGCTGAAGGCAAACGGGCTATTGGTTAAAAAAGAGCAATATACCCATACTTATCCGTTTTGCTGGCGCACTGACACGCCGTTGATATATAAGGCAATGTCCTCATGGTTTGTCAAAGTTACGGATTTTCGCGACGATATGGTCAAAAACAATCAGCAAATCAACTGGATTCCAGGACACATTAAAGACGGACGTTTCGGCAAATGGCTGGAAGGCGCGCGCGACTGGTCCATCTCCCGCAACCGTTTTTGGGGAACGCCTATTCCGGTTTGGAAATCGGATAATCCGAAATTCCCGAGAATTGACGTTTTCGGCTCTTTGACCGAGCTGAAAGAAAAAACGGGTACGGAAATTACGGATTTGCACAAGCCCTATATTGATGATGTTGTGTATCCGAATCCTGACGACCCGTCCGGCAAAACAATGATGCGCCGCGTCAGCGATGTGTTTGACTGCTGGTTTGAAAGCGGGTCCATGCCGTATGCGCAAATCCACTACCCGTTTGAAAACAAAGAATGGTTTGATAAACACTTCCCGGCAGACTTTATCGTGGAAGCGATTGACCAAACCCGTGGATGGTTCTATACGCTGACGGTACTTTCCACCGCTTTGCATAACAAACCGGCATTTAAAAATTGCATCTGCACCGGCCTATTGATGGCCGAAGGCGGGCAAAAGCTGTCTAAACGGCTTAAAAACTATCCCGATCCGAACAATATTCTGGAAACTATCGGCTCTGATGCGTTGCGCTGGTTTTTATTGTCTTCCCCGGTTTTGAAAGGCGGCAATGTTGCCGTTGACAAAGAAGGCAAAGAAATAGCCAAGGCAGCCAGAAAAGCGCTGATACCTATGTGGAATGCCTATTATTTCTTTACGCTTTATGCCAATGCGGAAGGTATTAAGGCTAAAGAGATTTCCACCTCGGAAGATGTTTTGGACAATTACATCCTGGCAAAACTCAAGGCTCTGGGCGATACCGTCCGCCGCGAAATGGCAACTTATGAAATTGCCCGTGCCTGTTCGGAAATTGAAGATTTCCTTGAAATCCTCAATAACTGGTATATCCGCCGGTCCCGGGTTCGTTTTTGGGACGGCAGCGATTTGAGCGCTTTTAATACATTGTATACGGTGCTGGTAAACGTGGCTAAAATTGCCGCGCCGCTAATGCCGTTTATGTGCGAATTTGTTTATAAAGGCCTAACGGGCAGCGAATCTGTCCATTTAACTGACTTTCCGGATTTGAGCGCCATTAGCGGCAATGAACGGCTTATTACGCAGATGGATATGGTGCGGGCGATTTCGTCGGTAGCCAAAGCCATTCGTGAAGAGCACAAACTCAGAAACCGCCTGCCCCTGCGCCGTATGACGGTGGCCGGAGACAAGGCCGACACATTGCAGGATTTTGCCGATGTTTTGAAAGATGAAGTCAACGTTAAGCAGATTGAGCTTAAAACCGATATCAACGATGTTGCCGGACGCTTTTTATACCTCAAAACGCCGCTTATCGGCAAACGCCTCGGTGCACATATGAAAGACATCATGGCCAAGTCCAAGACAAACGAATGGCAACAAAACAGCGACGGCACGTTATCCATTGCCGGCCAAACACTGTTTGCCGAAGAATATGAGCTGCGCCTGGTGATTAAAGACGGCATGAGCGGGCAGGCTCTGCCTGACAATACCGCGGTTGTCATTCTGGATACGGAAATTGATGCCGAATTGGAAAAAGAGGGTATTGCCCGTGATTTCGTGCGGATGATCCAAGCTTTGCGCAAGAGCAAGGATTTTGACATTTCCGACCGGATTAAGCTGGCTTATTCTTCTGAAAACGCCACGGTCAAAACGGCCATTTCCGAATATGCCGATTATATCAAAGAGCAGGTTTTGG
>CALXTP010000045.1 GCA_944391435.1 uncultured Alphaproteobacteria bacterium
GCCACTAAAACCACGAAAGCGCTCAGCAGTTCGCGTAAATTAAATTCCGCTATGAAATTCATTTTTTCCTTTATCCCTCCGGTTAAATCTCATCCCAGCCTTCAACAGCCGTGCTTTGATTATAAGATGATACATTCGCTTCAAAAAAGTTGCCTTTGACATTGCCTTCGCCGTTTGTATCTGCCACTTTTTCCAATTGCTTGTACGGGTTTTGGTCATACCCTTCGTAGCGCGGCTTTAAGCCTATGTCCTTCAAACGCCTGTTGGCAATATATTTAGTATATTCCTCTATCGTCTTTTCGGTTATGCCGATAATGTTGCGGCCGATAATATGATTGCTCCAGGCTATTTCCTGTTCAACGGCCTTATCAAACATGGCGTATATTTCCTCTTCTTTGAAGAAGCCTTCGTTTTCCTGCCGGATATCTTTAATAATATTGGCAAAAATGACGCAATGGGTCAATTCGTCACGGTTGATATATTTTATCTCGTCGGCCGTGCCTATCATCAGGCTGCGGGCGGCCAGGTTGTAAAAGAAGTTGAAGCCGTTGTAAAAATAAACGCCTTCCAACAAATAATTCGCAATCAGCACACGGGCAAAATTGACATCGCTTTTGTTATCTATAAAGTTTTGATATATTTCCGCAATGTATTTGTTGCGCTCCAGCAAAACCTTATCTTCACGCCATTTGTCATATATCTCCGCCCGTTTGGCGGCAGGAATGATGCTTTCTATTATATAAGCATAACTTTGCGAATGAACAGCCTCCTGATAGGTCTGAATGGCCAAAATAAGGTTGACTTCCGGCGCCGTGATGTATTCGCTGATATTCGGCAAATTGTTGGTCTGGATGCTGTCAAGAAATACAAGAAAA
The DNA here is from genome assembly GCA_944391435.1 of uncultured Alphaproteobacteria bacterium. Lineage (GTDB taxonomy): Bacteria > Pseudomonadota > Alphaproteobacteria > RF32 > CAG-239 > CAG-267. The sequence goes on from CALXTP010000045.1 coordinate 876, forward strand.
GACAAAATCCCGTCATAGGCCGTTTTTTCCGAAGATGTCAACTCTTCATAGGCTCGCTTGTCATCAAACAATGATACCTTTTCGGGAATCCAGAAATTTTCCATCATCAGACGGTAGACCTTGTTTGCCCACTGGTATTTGACGTTGTTCAAATTAAACAGGTTGGTTACATTGCCGCCAATCATCCGGCGATTGATGATTTCATCGTTTCCAGCAATGTTAAAAAGCTTTTTCCTCTGCATTTTATCTCTCCTATCCGGCACAACTTACACATTCAGATTTTTCCAGGCTGGAACCGTCTTTTTGTATGGTACGGGTGTAATAAAGCGTTTTTATATCTTTTTTCCAAGCACTCATAATCGTGTTGTAAATATCTTTGGCGCGAATGTTGCGGTTTAAATTATACATCAGCTCTATGGATATGCCGGTATCTATCCACTTGTTTATCCTGGACATGACATCTATGACTGTTTCCTGGCTGATGTTGCGGTTTTCCTGATAAAACCAGAATTTGTCGCGGATAAAAGGCGGACAATTCGGGATAGAGCCCTTGCCGTGCGTTTCTACAAAAAATTTGCTGTAAACCGGCAAGACCGATGCCGTGCACCCTTGTATCAGCGACGAACTGGTATTGGGGGCAATGGCGGCAATCTGGCTGTTGCGGATGCCGTATTTTTGCAAATCGGCAAATATTTCATTCCAAGCTTCCGGATGTTTGGCATTTTTGTTAAACCAAATCTGGTCATGCCCCAAAATAATGCCTTTACTCCAGTCAGACCCTTCGTATGCGCCGAAAGTGCCCTTTTCTTTGGCCAGACGGATTGAGGCACGAATATTGTATATAGCTATTTTTTCAAACAGCTCGTCCACAAAATCTGCCGACAAAATATACGGTATATTGTGTTTGGCCAACATATCCGCCAGCCCCATCGCGCCGACGCCGATGGTGCGGTAACGCTTGTTGTGCTGCTGCCCCTCCAGAACAGGAACACGGGTAAAATCTATGGCATTATCCAGCAGGCGCACAGAAGTTTCGCAGATGCTTTCCAATTCCTCATCCGAATCTATATTGGCAAGATTGATGGAAACCAAATTGCAGACATGAACCAAACCGCCTTCAGCCGTGCGAATGACTTTGCCGTCTTTTAACACATCCTCATCAATATGGCTCGGGCGGACATTGCTATGCGACTCGGTGCATAAGTTTGTACCGACAATAATGCCGTCGTGTTTGTTCGGATTATATTTGTTCAACGTGTCCTTAAACGCGATATAAGGCATGCCGGTTTCTATTTGCGAACGCATAACCTTTTTCAACAATTCCTTGGCCGGATAGAATTTAAATAACTCCAGCTTGCCGAATGATGCTTCAAGATACAGCTGGTTATAGGCTTTTTCAAAATCTTTGCCCCAGAGCTCCGCCAACTCTATGCCGTATCTGGTGCGAATCTCATGCGGATCCACCATCAGCCAGTCTTCGTTGTTTTCCACCTTTTGCATAAACAAGTCCGGCACGATGACTTGCGGAAAAATGTCATAAGCTTTCATACGCTGGTCGCCGTTTTCGGTTCGCAGTTCCAGAAAATCCTCTATGTCCAGATGCCACATATCCAGCGACACGGTTACGGCGCCTTTGCGCTTGCCCTGCTGGTTGACGGCCACCGCGGTATCGTTCAAAATACGAATCCACGGAATAACGCCGCCGGAAGAATTTTTTATCCCTTTAATGCGGGCGCCTTTGGCACGGACGCGGGAGATGTTTACCCCTACCCCGCCGCCGAATTTGGAAATTGACGACACCTGGTCTATGACATAAAATATAGACTCGCGTGTATCTTCCATTGCCGTGATAAAACAAGAGCTCAAATTGCCGTTGGGGCGGCGCAAATTCATCAACAGCGGTGTCCCCAGCGAAATTTTGCGGTCGGCCAGTTTTTGGTATGTATCTTTTACTTTTGCCATACGCGACTCTTTGTCTTCATCCTGCTCTATCAGCAAGGCAATAGATAAGAACATATCCTGCGGCAGTTCCACAATTTTATCGCCGTATTCGCAAAGATAGCGTTTCAGCAACAGGTTGGCGCCGGCATAGTCATAAACAAAATCAAAATCCGGGTTGATGAAACCGGCGGCGGCGGCAAGTTCTTCCGGCGAATATTTTTCCGTGATTACCATGCTATATATCCCGTTATCCACGGCATACTTTAGAAATGAAACATAGTCATACGGCGGCTCGTTCTTCGGCATATTCCGGGCAAGGGAAACCTGTTTGTACAACGCAAGAATCTTCAGCCGGCCGGCGACGTTTTTCCATTCCGGCTCCTCAACCGATGTCAAGGACAGCACATTCATGGTCAGCGCATTAAACAAATCCGATGTCGTCATGCCGTCTTTCAAATATTCTTCCAGATTCAGAAGCGGCTTTTGTGCATCCAACGGAAATCCCCGGCAGACATCCGTCAACAGCTTTTGCAGCTTAAATACGGAAAACTCCTGCCTGGAGCCATTGCGTTTTATCAGGTTAAGTGCCATATCATTCCCTCTTTTGCTTTTGTTATTGTCCGCCTGCAGTATAGGGAGCACTTTCTGCACTGTAAAGAGAGTGATGAAGTTATGCTAAAGATTTTTACATGAATTTTTTAACAATTTAAAAAAAATGCTTGCTTTTTTTATTTTTTAAGAATATGTGTATTTCTGCATTCATTGGAAAGACTGTTTTGGGGTGTCGCCAAGTGGTAAGGCATCGGCTTTTGGTGCCGACATTCGTTGGTTCGAATCCAGCCACCCCAGCCAAATTTTAATTAAAGCCTTGTTTTTGCAAGGCTTTTTCTTTTTATAAGTCAATAACTGCTAATAACTTCTGCTAATAAATCTCATTGGAATTAGCCTTAAAAACATGGAGGCTTATTCATGCATCTATATAATCGCG
>CALXTP010000046.1 GCA_944391435.1 uncultured Alphaproteobacteria bacterium
ATGGCTTGTCAATAAAGAGTTTTGCTTGAAACTGTCCGTGTGACTGACTGGAATTGGCTTTGATAAACACACTTTGTATGGACTTGGTTAAACGCTTGTTTTAAAAGAAAAAAGACGCTTTTCGGCGCCTTTATCTTGACTGGCAGGGGCAGAAGGATTCGAACCCTCGACACTCGGTTTTGGAGACCGATGCTCTACCAACTGAGCTATACCCCTATAAAAATTAGCATTGCGTTTATTGCTCTGCCATTAATACACGCACCAAAAGAATAAATCAAGCTTTTTTTCATCTTGTCAATAAATAAAAGCAGGGCGGTGAAAGTGGCCGCTGCGATAGCTTGCTTAGCTTTTGCGCATCTCAGCAACGGACGACCACATTTTTTCCAGATTATAAAATTCGCGGACTTCCGGGCAGAAAATATGCACGATGACGTCAAAAGCGTCAATGAGCACCCAGTTGGCTTTTTCTTCGCCTTCGGAGGAAACGTGATAGCTGTGTTGCTTTAATTCTGTCTTGACTTTGTCGGCCAAAGAAGCGACATGGCGGTTTGATGTTCCGCTGGCGATAATCATGTAATTGGCGATAGATGTTTTGCCTTTTAAATCAATGGTCACAATGTCTTCGGCTTTGTTATCGTCCAAAACTTTTTGAATCAATTCCAATAAATTTGTGTCTGGTGTGTTCATTGTTTCTATTCCTTAAAAATCAATCCAGGGGCGACCAGCTCTTTTTCATCGGGGCAGCCGGTTCGGCCAATGTTTCTGCCTTCAGGGTGTCCTGTTTCTTTTTTGATGGGACGAAGCCAGCAATTTTGCGCAGACAATCGGTTGTGTTGATGCCGGCAATGGCGGAAATGGCATATACCGGAGATTTGGTATTTTTTTCAAGCAGAGCTTTTTTCTTTTTTATTTCATCTTCGGTTAGCGAATCGATTTTATTTAGCGCAATGACCTCCGGCTTTAAAGGTAATGTGTCTTTGTATAGCTCCAGCTCGCGGCGAATTGTTTTGTAATCGCGGACAATGTTTTCAGATGTTGCATCAATCAAGTGTAGAAAAACGGAACAGCGTTCTACGTGCTTTAAGAAACGGTCGCCAAGCCCGGTACCTTCGTGTGCGCCTTCTATCAAGCCGGGAATGTCTGCCAAAACGAGCTCTTTATTATCTACCCATGCGACTCCGAGATTAGGGTGCAAGGTGGTAAAAGGGTAGTCGGCAATTTTGGGACGGGCTTTGGTTACTGCGGAAAGGAAGGTTGATTTGCCTGCATTCGGGAGGCCGATTAAGCCCACGTCGGCAATAATTTTTAAACGCAGCCAAACCCACATTTCAGTGCCCGGCCAGCCCGGTTCGGCATAACGCGGTGCTTGGTTGGTGGAGGTTTTGAAACGCGTGTTGCCGCGTCCGCCATCGCCACCCTTGGCTGCCAAATATGTCTGTCCGGGTTCTACCATATCGGCTAAGACGGTTTCGCCGTCATCGGCAACGATTTCGGTGCCGACCGGAACTTTGATGATGAGGTCTTCGCCTTTGGCGCCGCTCATTTCCGAGCCCATGCCGTGTTGGCCGTTTTGAGCTTTGAAATGTTGCTGGTAACGAAAATCTATCAGGGTATTCAGGTTTTCAACAGCGATGAATATGACGCTGCCGCCCTTGCCGCCGTCGCCGCCATTGGGACCGCCGAATTCAATATACTTTTCGCGGCGAAAAGAAACGCATCCGCGCCCGCCGTCGCCGGATTTTAAGTATATTTTTGCCTGATCCAGAAATTTCATCTTGCTTACCCGTTTACCGCTTCGTTTGTGACAGTATTTATCCGCCTTTATTGAAAAATAAAGGGGGATGTTTGCCATCCCCGCTGTTTTTTCTATATCCGTCTAATTATTCGGCCGGGATAACAGAAACATAAGTTCTGTCGTTTGCTTTGGTCTTAAATTCCACTTTGCCTTCGGTGGTAGCAAAAATCGTGTGATCTTTACCCATGCCAACATTTTCACCCGGGTGGAATTTTGTTCCGCGCTGACGGATAATGATGTTGCCGGAGATTACGGACTCGCCGCCGAATTTCTTTACACCTAAACGACGTCCGATAGAATTACGTCCATTAGATGAGCTGCCGCCTGATTTCTTATGTGCCATTTTTTTAATCTCCTAATTTTTATTTACACAATTCGGTAATCTTTACGATTGTGATGTTTTGTCTGTGACCGTTTTTGCGACGATAGTTTTGTCTTCTTTTTTTCTTGAAAACAATAACTTTAGCATCTTTTGCCTGTTTAACAATCGTGCCTTTGACGCTGGCACCGGCAACAAACGGCGTACCAACCGTGTCATCAACGGCCAATACTTCATTAAAAACTACTTCACTTCCGGCTTCGCCAGCAATTTTTTCAATTTTGATAACGTCATTGGACGCTACTTTATATTGCTTGCCGCCTGTTTTAATTACTGCATACATTTTAAATCACCTGTTTTTTTGAAATTTAAACATAACTTTTTTGTGCAATATACATAACTTTTTAAAGG
>CALXTP010000047.1 GCA_944391435.1 uncultured Alphaproteobacteria bacterium
GCATAGTTTTGTTTCGGGAGCAGCGGGAGTTTCCTGCTTTTCTTCTTTTATGACCTTTTCCTGTAATTTGTTAATAGCCTTTATCAATAAAAATACGGCAAAAGACACTATCAGAAAACTAATAAGCGCATTGATAAACAAGCCATAATTTATTGTTACGGGATCATCACCGTGCGTTAAATACAGTTTTAAATCCGAAAAATCAACTTTGCCTAATGCTAAGCCTATCGGCGGCATCAATATATCTTTTACCAAAGAATCCACTATTTTTCCGAAAGCCGCACCGATAATTATACCGACGGCCATATCTATCACATTGCCACGCATGGCAAATTTTTTAAATTCATTGATAAAACTTTTCATATCTTTTCCTATCACAAATCTTCTTTCCGGATTGATTATAATACGAAAGAAAGTTCTTATTCCTTTTTTAAATCCTGCTCAACTTTTGGATCACGCAACAGCTTTTCAATTCTGTCAACTTCAGCAAAAGTCATATCCATCCGGAAATTTAAGTCCGGCGTATAGCGGAGTTTCAGTTTGGAAGCTATCAGCTTTTTCAGTCCCCATGTTTCGGCATTCAAATCATCTTCAATTTGCCCCAAGTCTTTTCCGTTTAATGTCATAAAATAAATGGTGCAATATTTTAAATCCGGCGAGACATCTACATCGGTTATGGTTATCAGATGCTCTGAGAGCAGAGGATTCCTTACCTCTCCCCTTTCCAGAGCGCCTGCTATAATCTTTCGTATTTCCTGCCCGATACGCAGCTGGCGTTGTGTCGGCTCTTTAGTCGTTTTTCCAATCATGCCCTATTCTCCTCAGAGCTTAGCCGCAATAGCTTCTATTTCATAGCATTCTATATAGTCGCCTACCTGAATGTCATTGTAATTTTCAAAGCTTATGCCGCATTCATAGCCCTCTTTAACTTCTTTTACATCATCTTTGAAACGTTTTAATTGTGCCAAGCTGCCGTCGTGAATAACAACGTTATCCCGCAACAGGCGAACTTTTGCCCCGCGTTTGACCAAACCTTCGGTAACCATGCAGCCACCAACTTTGCCAACGCCGGTAATATTAAAGACATTGCGTATCTCGGCATACCCAAGGAATTTTTCTCGCAATTCGGGCGAAAGCAATCCTTCCAACCCCTTTTTAACATCATCGGCCACATCGTAAATGATGGAGTAATACCGTATATCAATACCATCACGCCGAGCCAAATCCCTCGCCTGCGGTATTGCACGGACGTTAAAGCCGATGATAAAGGCATTGGACGCTTTTGCCAATGTTACGTCAGATTCTGAGATAGGACCGACGGCCGAATGCAAAATGTGCACCGAAACCTCATCAGTAGACAGCTTTTTCAGCGTTCCTTCTATCGCTTCTACCGAACCTTGTACATCCGCTTTAATAATTACGGATAACTGTTTGGATTCGCCGGATTTAATCTTATCCAACATTTGTTCCATTGCCGATTTTGCGCTCTTAACCAATTTGGCTTCGCGCTCTTTGCGAATACGATAATTTGTTACCTCACGCGCCTGATTTTCATCTTTGACATTGATAAAATTATCCCCCGCTGACGGTGTTCCCTGCAGCCCCAGCACCTCAACCGGCGTTGCGGGCGTAGCTTCAAACACCTTTTTGCCGTTTTCGTTGAACATCGCGCGGACGTGTCCCCACTCTTTGCCGGCAATGCAAACCGTCCCGACCTTTAATGTTCCGTTTTGCACCAGTACGGTTGCTACGTTACCACGGCCTTTTTCCATTTTTGCTTCTATAACGACACCATCGGCCGGACGATTTGGATTGGCTTTCAAATCAAGGATTTCCGCTTGCAGCAAAATTGCTTCAACCAGCTTGTCTATGTTAATGCGCTTTTTGGCAGATACTTCCGCGCATAAACATTCGCCGCCCATTTCCTCTACTACAATTCCCTGCTGCAGGAGTTCATTTTTCACCTTCATCGGGTCTGCTCCCGGCAGGTCTATTTTGTTAATAGCAACGACAATCGGCACATTTGCCGCTTGTGCATGGCGGATAGCTTCAACCGTTTGCGGCTTGATACCGTCGTTGGCGGCCACAACAAGAACAACAATATCCGTTACTTTGGCACCGCGAGCACGCATTTCAGAGAAGGCCTCGTGCCCCGGCGTATCAATGAACGTTATCTTCTGCCCGTCTTTTAAGGTAATCTGATACGCTCCGATATGCTGCGTGATGCCTCCGGCCTCTTTGGCGGCAACGTTGGTTTCACGCAGGGCGTCCAGCAAAGAGGTTTTGCCGTGGTCAACGTGTCCCATAACCGTTACGACCGGCGGGCGAGGCTGCAAATCCGCTTCGGTATCGGCAGGCCCGGTCAGACCTTCTTCTACATCGCTTTCGGCTACCCGTTTGAATTTGTGCCCCATTTCTTCAACCACAATCTGAGCCGTATCGGCATCTATGGCCTGATTGATGGTGGCCATTACCCCCAATGACATCAATTTTTTTATGACATCAGAGCTTTTTTCGGCCATACGGTTTGCCAAGTCCTGCACCGTTATAATTTCTGGAATGATAACTTCTTTAATTATTTTTTCCTGCGGCGCCTGAGCCTGAGGCTGAGGCTTTGGAGCCTTTTTCTTGAACCGGCGGCGCGGCGCCCCATAGCCGTAATCGTCATCCTCATCATCATTGAACATATAGGAATTAACATTTATTTTTGTATTGCGCTTCGGTGTTTCAAAGCTTCTTTTTTGAATTTTTTTCCTTTCCTGTTCAAAAGTTTCTTCACGGCTCAGTGTTCTTCCGCTTTCTGAAAAAGATGCTTTTTTTCCTTTTTTTCCATAATACTCGTCATCATCCTCATCGTCAAAGCTGTCTTTTTTATGTTTAAAATTATGTGCTTTTTCTTCATTTTCAGCTTTGGCTACGGCGGCAGCGTGTTGTTCTGCTTCCATTTCGGCTGCGGCCGCTGCTGCTGCGGCGGCGGCTTCGGCTTCACGCTGCGCTTCTTCCTGTTTCTTCAGCTCTTCTTCTTTTTGTTTTTGGCGCAACAGGGCTTTTTCTTCTTCTTCTTGTTTTTTCTTGGCATCATGCTCTTTTGCTTTTGCCAGCAACTCTATTTTTTGCGCAAGGGCTTCGTCTATTTCAACCGCAGGCTTTGCCGGCTGGGCGGTTGTACCGCCAAACCTCTTTTTTCTGACTTCAACCTGGACGACTTTTCGCCCTTCCGGCTTGACTGTCATATTTGTTTTTTTCAACGTCAGGGTTGGTTTTCCGGATAATGTTAATTTTTTGCCATTATCTTCTGTCATTCGTTATTTTCTCCGTTTACGATAAAAATCTCTGATATTTTTTTAAATTGCTGTAAACCATCCGCGAAATGTTACTTTTTAATACGGCAACATTTACAGTGTTCTCCTTATTTAAAGCCATATCTAATTCTTCTATACTAAATAAATTAAATATTTCAATACTTTTAGCAAGAAATGCCACTTTTTCTTTGCCTACTGCCCCGGCATCTCCGGCCTCTATGATAAAATCTACCTTTTCTTTTTGTATCGCCTCTTTTAATTTGTCAAACCCGGTAATGAGCGCTCCGCTTTTACGTGCCAGATTTAAGCTTTCCAGCGCCTTTTGTTTTAATAATTTTTCTACCGTTTCAATAAAATTCTCCTCTATTTTCAAATTATGCCGGCTGACCTTGTGAAAAACTTTTTTGCTCAAGGCTTTTTCCAAGATGAGCCGATTGCAAGTAATGTACATCCCTTTGCCGGGTAATTTTTTATTGAAATCCGGCAGCAAGGCGTTGTTCAGTTCTACAAACCGCAACAATTCATCGCAGGGCTTAACCGTTCCTTCAACAATACATTTTCTTGCAATCTGCTCTCTTGACATCGCACCACCTAGTTCTGTTCTTCGTCTTTGAACCAATGTTCACGTGCCGCCATGATAACACGGTTTGCTTCCACCTCGGTAATGATATCTTTACCTAAGATTTCAATGAGTTCATCAGCGGCCAAATCAGCCAGGTCATCTAATGTTTTAACGCCATTTTCCGCCAGTTTCAAAATCATATCCTGATCAAGGCCTGATACCGTTTTCAAACTGTCATCCACACCCAAAGATTTGCTCTTTTCAACAAATTCTTCATTGCGCTTGCGGACAAATTCACGGGCACGCTTCTGCAATTCCGTTGCCAGGTCTTCATCAAACCCGTCAATAGACGACAATTCAGACAGGTCAACCATGGCAATTTCATCAACGGTTGAAAAGCCTTCGGAAATCAGGACATGGGCTATCATCTCATCAACATCCAACGCCGATACAAAACGCTCCGAACGAATTCTGTTTTCGTTGGCACGGCGTTCACGCTCCTGTTCTTCGGTCAAGATGTCTATATCTGCACCGACCAGCTGCGAGGCCAGCTTAACATTTTGCCCGCGGCGGCCGATAGCTATAGAGAACTGGTCTTCGGCCACAACAACCTCTATACGGTTGTTTTCTTCATCAATAACAACCTTGCTCACTTCTGCCGGAGCCAAAGCACTTACGATAAACTGTGCCTTATCTGCGGAATAAAGGACAATATCAATTTTTTCACCCTGCAGTTCGGTTACGACGGCTTGGACACGGATACCGCGCAAACCGACGCAGGCGCCGACAGGATCAATGGACGAATCTTTAGCACGAACGGCAATTTTTGCCTTTGACCCAGGATCACGCGCCACACTCATAATCTCTACCAGGCCATCGTAAATTTCCGGCACTTCCGAAGTAAACAGCTTGGCCATAAATTCCGGACAAGTGCGAGAAAGGAAGATTTGCGGCCCTCGCGTTTCACGACGGACGTCTAAGACGTATGCGCGAACACGGTCTCCGCTCTTAAAGTTTTCCCGCGGGATAATTTCATCCCGGCGCAAAATGGCTTCCGTTTTTCCCATATCCACAATGACATTGCCAAACTCAACCCTTTTAACTGTGCCATTGATTATCGTGCCGATTTTGCCTTTGTATTCTTCATATTGCTTGTTCCGCTCGGCTTCACGAACTTTTTGCATAATAACCTGTTTGGCCGTTT
>CALXTP010000048.1 GCA_944391435.1 uncultured Alphaproteobacteria bacterium
CTATACAACTAAAGGGAGGGTGTTACAATAACAGTGTTTTGTTAGATAAGGAGAAACTTTATGAAAAAGAATTTGCTTTTGGGTGCGGTGTTTGCGGCTGCATTGTTTGCTGTCTCTCCGGCGAAGGCTATTGACTCTACCGGCGGTTGCGGTTTGGGCTCCATGGCTTGGAGAGGGCAGTCCGGTATTATTCCGCAAGTTTTGGCAATCTCTACAAACGGTACCTTTTTGAACACTATCGGTGTTACGCTTGGTACTTCCGGTTGTGATCCTAACGGACGCGTTACCGGGGGGACGGGCAAACTGGTTTTAGCGGTTATTGAAAACAATATGGAACAGTTTGCAATGGATGCTTCTGCAGGCAAAGGCGAGACGATTGATACGATTGCCGGACTTTTGGAAGTAGATAGTGCTGAGCTTGGAGCGAAGGCACAACAGAACTTTGCTTATCTCTTCAATAATGAAAATGTTGAAGCCGTTGACCTGACCTTGAGAATTATGGAATTGGCTCAGGCCTAACCGATGATGGCGGAGAGTGCGGTGCAAATCGCACTCTTTTTGTATCTAAAGAGGAATGATGAAATTTCGGCTATTGCTTGCCTCTATGGCTTTGTGGGCGCAAAGTGTGCAAGCCGGCGACGGTGCTTATGATACCGGCTGGCTGAAACTGTTGCATTATCAAAAGGACGGCTCCGGTTATGAATCCGTTGTGGAAAATGATGATTTTTTTCTGACGGAAAACGGGCGGAATAATCCGGAGGAAGAATATAAAGCTGCCGTTCAAGTGTTTAACGCCGAGGCGGGAGCCGGGCAAAATGACGTGGGAGAGCTGAAAAAGTGCCTGTTTCCGGCGCGGTTTACCTATTTGAAAAGAATGGGGGCCGTCAGCGGGACGTTGGATGCTTGCAGCGATTATCAAAAATTTTTGGACGATGTGCAACCCAAAGCGATAACCATGTTATTTACCAATGCATATATGAGCAATCCGTCGTCGCTTTTCGGGCATACGCTGTTTCGTATTGATACGAAGCGCAAAGGAACGCAGCTTTTGGCGCACGGGGCAAATTTCGGGGCGGATACCGGCGATGATGCCGGCGTGCTATATGCGCTTAAAGGCGTTTGGGGCGGATATTACGGAACATTTGGCATCCGCCCGTATTATGATGTTATCAATCTTTATAACAATATAGAAAACCGCGATATTTGGGAATATGAACTGAATTTTTCCGATGACGAGCTGGAATTGTTTACGGCGCATATGTGGGAAATGCAGCGGGCTAAAATCCGCTATTACTTTGCTTCACAAAACTGCTCTTATGTTTTGTTGCTGATGTTGGAGGCGGTGCGTCCGGAACTGGATATCAGCGAGGAATTCCGTTATTATGCCGTGCCGTTGGCAACGCTTAAAGCGGTGAATAATATTCCGGGAATGGTTACGGCAACGAACTATCGCCCGTCCCGGCAGTCAAAGCTGAAATATCGCGCGGCGCAGATGAATGAACGGCAATATGCGGCGTTTATTGATATTATTCATGATGATAAGACAGATTTGCAAAAACTTAATGATGATGAAAAGGCCGATGTGCTGGAGACAGCGTATCAATATGTGCAATACCGGTATGTGGAGGGGGATTTGCAGCTGGCCGATTATCGGAAAAAAAGTTTCAAATTGTTGACGGCACGCAGCAAAATTGCCAATCAACAGCAATATTTTGATGATTTGAAAGAGGGGGAAAATCCGGTTTTGGCGCATAAGGCACGGCAAGCCGGGGTGTTGTTTGGCAGCCGCAACGGCGAGATGTTTCAGGAAGTTGGCTTTAAACCGGTTTACAATTCGCTGCTTGATGACAGCTATGGGTTGCTCAACGGGGCGGAAATCAATATGTTTGAGGGGAAAGTCCGCCATTATGACGCACAGGATAAATGGGTTTTGCAAGAATTTAACCTGTTGGGGATTAAATCGCTGGCCGGAGCGGATGCGATGTTTATGCCTTTGTCATACGATATTAAGGCCGGGTACAGGGAACTGTTTGATGCCAAAACCGGCGAAGACAGCGGCGCTTTTGTGTTGGAAGCGGCGGCCGGGCAGAGCTATGCCCTGACCAAACATACGCTAATATATGCAATGAGCGCGCCCAATGCAGCATACGGCGGCGGGCTGTATGACAATGGGTATTTGGGAATCGGGGTAAAAGGCGGAATTTATTATAATAACGATAAAATCCGGGTGCATTTGCAGGCGATGCATAATTTTACTACCAGCGATGCGGCGCGCGGGCAGACGTATTCGGCGGAGGCGGCGTATGGCTTAACCCGCAATGTGATGTTATACGGCGGATATAAATTGTTTAATTCCGATTATCACGATGATGAAGAGTTGGGCTTTGGGGTAAAGGTTAATTTCTGATTCCGGCATTTTATTTACTTTATTTTAAGAAAGCGGCATTTAGAATTTGCTCTAAGCAGGCTTTTACCTGCCAGCACCAGAGGTGGTGCGGGACTTTCAACGGTCTTTATCGCATACGGTGTTAGGATATAACATCGTCATATTGCCGGCTTGTTTTGCGGCAGGCAATAGATATATCCCCGACTGTAAAAGGTCGGGGAGCTTTTAGCGTATGTCCAAAGCTTTGGCTGAAAGGCTAAAAGAGTCATTTTATGCGATATGATTGTTGAACTCTCCGACCGCCTTGAACAAGGTGGTTTTTTTTGTTATGAACTTGGACTGGAGAGTTTTGATGAGAAAGATTTTAAGTTTGGCGGTTGCGGCGGTTTTAATGTCTGGCTGTTGCCATCAGAAATTTGATATGGGCAATTCCAGAGCTACAATACCTACTTATGAAGGGACATCGCATTTTATTTTTTGGGGATTGGGACAAACAAAAGAAGTCAATCCTAATGAAATATGCGGAAGCAGAGGCGTGGCATCTGTGGAAGCGGGGCAGGGCTTTTGGCACGGATTTGCGTCGGCTCTGACATGGGGTATATATGAGCCGAGAGAATATAGGATTTATTGTAATGCTTCAAACAGGATGAGAACTGCCCCTATGTCCAGAACAAGCAATAGCGTTCCGGCGAATAATTATTATAGATATGATAATTATGGCTACTAAAATCGGAAGAGTTTTTGCTTGCACTTTAAATGTTCTGTTGTATAAAAAATTAAGAGGCGGTTTATTGTGGGAGCAGCCGCCTCTTAATCTTGCTTATTGAAACTATTTGTGTTCGTCAGGATCTCTTAAGATATAACCTCTGCCCCAGACAGTTTCAATATAGTTTTTGCCGCCGGATGCTTTTTCCAGCTTTTTGCGCAGCTTGCAGATAAACACGTCTATGATTTTCAACTCCGGCTCGTCAATGCCGCCATAGAGGTGATTCAAAAACTGCTCTTTGTTTAAGGTGGAGCCTTTGCGCAAAGAAAGCAATTCCATAATTCCGTATTCCTTGCCGGTCAGATGAAGGTCTTTGCCGGCAACGCTGACGGTCTGTGTGTCCAAATTAACCTCAACCAATCCGGTTTGAATGACGGAGTTTGAATGGCCTTTGGAACGGCGGACAATGGCTTGAATGCGTGCCAAAAGCTCGCTCTTGTCAAACGGTTTGGTCAGATAATCATCCGCGCCGTAGCCTAATCCTTTGACCTTTTTATCCGGTTCATACAGGCCGGACAGAATAAGGACAGGGGTGCTTATTTTTGCATTGCGCAGGCTCTTTAAAACTTCGTAGCCGTTCATGCCGGGCAAATTCAAGTCTAAAATTATAATGTCATAGTCATAAAGTTTGCCGCAGTCCAACCCGTCTTCGCCATCGTCGGTGGTGTCAACAACCATGCCTTCTTTTTTGAGGATTGTTTCAACGCTTTGAGAAACGGCATAGTCATCTTCTATCAATAAAACTCTCATTTTTCCTCTCCGTTTTGTTTATTGTTAGGCTCATCATACTACATAAATTTTATTTGTGAATCTCAGATTGCAGCCTGTTAATAATTATTAACAAAAAAGAAATGCCTGTTTAAAATAAATATTCAGGTGCTATTATAAAGATGTTGTGAAGATTTTTTCAGGAGGAAAATATGTTTGAACTTATGAAACTGCCTTTTAAGGAAAATGCGCTGGTACCGGTTATTTCTGAGAATACGGTGCAATTTCATTACGGGAAACATCATCAGGCATATGTGGATAAGGTTAATGAGCTTATTGCCGGGACGGAATTTCAAGATATGGCGTTGGAGGAAATTATTGAAAGGACGTTTGATAAACCGGAATACCAGGTTTTGTACAACAATGCCGGGCAGGTTTTTAACCACAATGTATATTGGAATTCCATCGGCATCGGAGACCGGCTTGACAGTTCGGTTAAAGATAAAATTGCCGAAGTTTTTGAAACGAGAGATGCTTTGCGTGAAAAATTGGTGGATGAGGCGGTTAAGTTTTTCGGAAGCGGGTGGATTTGGCTGGTTGAAGGTTCCGGAGGCAAATTGTCTGTTTTGGCTACCCGCAACGGGGATACGCCGCTGGTTTTAGGCTATAAACCGATATTTAATATGGATGTGTGGGAACACGCTTATTATCTGGATTATCAAAACCGGAAGAAAGATTATGCCGAAGCGTTTGTGCGGCAATTATTGAAAATATGACGTTTTTTTGTATAAACAAAAGGATACGGCGAGTTTATGCTGTAAGGAATATGGTTGCGGGAAAGCCGGATTTGGCGGTTGCGGAGGATGTTTTTTGCAGATTTTGCTTGAAAAACAAAATTTTGTGGGTTATAAGACAGAAAGTTTTGCAATCACTCAGGAGATTTAATGATGAAAAAAGCAGGTTTGCTGCTGGCAGTGTTGCTATTGTCCGGCTGTGCCGGGGAAGAGGCGACCTATCCGTACGGATTGACCGAAAAAGAATGGAATTCTCTTTCAATCCGCGACCAGACACGGCTCAGACGTGATTTCTATTTTTACGAAAAAGGTGCAACCGCTTATGTCAATCCGAATTTGGAAGTGGAAGGAAAGGGCGGCTATGCCGGCGCATATCAAAACTAGGTTTTGTTTATCGTTATCACCAAAGTTTGGAAACGGCCTGTGTTAGTTAACCAGGCTGTTTTTGTATCTGCTTAAAGAAAAAGAACAAAAAATTGCCGTACGGGGAAATAATATCAGACGAAGACGTGTGCAGCCGGGATTTTGCAATTAGAGAAATTTTTTGTGCGGCGGTTGATAATTAGTTATAATTTATGCCGCGTATACCTTTTTTTAATAAAGTCTCCCGTAGAATCGGCACAAAGCAATTGTTTTTTTTATGGTTTTGTTAAATGAAACTCGGCACGGCACTATATTTTTCCGCAGTTATACTTGCGGCTTTTTTAGCACCCGGAGAGGCTTCGGCTCTCGGTAGGAAGCTTGCGCCGCGCGATTTTAACAAGATGTATTATCTGGCAAGCCATGGAAAAGTCGGGTTTTTGCGAGATGCCGTCAACCGCGGTCTTGATATTGATTCTGTTAATCTTAACGGCGATACGGGATTATGCATTGCCGTTAAGAGAAATGATTATGTGGCGTATAACTCTTTTCGGATGAGCGGGGCTAATCCACGCCATGCCTGTACATACCGGATATTAGAAGAATACAGGGAATTTTTGGCGAGTAACCGGGCGGCGAATACGCAAAAAATTGTCGGCAATGAGGAATCTCTTTATTATGACGGAGAGGAAAAAAGCTGGTGGCCGTGGATTTTGGGCGGTGCTGTTGTAGGAGGCGTTGCTTTGGCGTTGGGAAGCGGCGGCGGAGGCGGGTCGGACTATGTGTCTACCGATGATCCGACCATTGTTCCGACGAATCCCGGATACGGTTTGGGCAGTGTGATTGTTAATAGCAATAAAGAGATTACAACCGGGGGGGAGACTAATAATATTGCACGGCAGATTGTCAATCCCAATGCGTCAGATTATATTGATAAAATCCAGCTGTTGCCGAATGTTTTGAGCAATTCGGATTATTTGTTGTCGTATGTCAGCGTTTCCGACGGAGCTTTTTTTGATAATCTGGAGGGCGGTTCTCTACATTTGTATGATGCTACCGTAGGTGCCAATGTTACCGGCGAGGGGTCTGCCGGGTATAACCACGGGGCTATTCAGATTGAAGCGGAAAACGGAGCCATAGGGCTGGTTGCCAGCAATGATGCCGAGGTTGTCAACGGGCGGGCGCCGGTAGAAGGGGTGAAACAAGATTCTTCATCCGGAAGAATAGATATCACTTTTAAGGGCAACAGTGAAGGCGATACGGTTATTGGCATGTACGGCGATACGAATTCTACAGTCATTAACTATGGGCAGATAAAAGGAACATCAACGCAGGCGAGTGCCAGCGCCGATGACGAAAGCAACAACGGCAGCTCGCTGGTTGAAGAAAATCCGGACGGTGAAGATAGCGGAGAGGATAGCACAGAAACGGTAACGCAAAATAATTCCGGTACCATGTTGGGCATGGTGTTGTTTGATTTGTATACGGGAACGGACCTCAGTGCCAATACGGTTACGGCAGATAATTACGGAACGATTGATTTTTCGGCCGGCTATAACAGTGCTACGGATGTTGCCGTCAGCCTTATCGGGATGGGCAGCTATATAGATGATAACTTTTTGAACGGTAACAGCGATCCGTCATTTGCCGAAAAAATGAAGCTTAACAATTACGGCGATATTAACTTGTCATATCAGGGCAGCTTTAATCTGGCCGATACGGCCTTGAAACTCGGGCAGGGCGGTTTAATCGGCATTCGCGCTGATGCGGCGACGGAAGCTTTGAACCAGGGGAATATCAATATAGATTTGAGCGGAGCCACCATGAATGCAGAGACAGATGTGGCGGCCGGAATGCTTTCGGTTCACGGCGGGGCGCTGACAAATGACAGCAGCGGCGTTATCAGGGTAATCAATGAGGCTACGTCCGGCGGTGTTTCATACGGTATGTTGGCGGCAAAGGGGGAAGGTTCGCAAACAAGGGTTTATGACTGGAAAGACCCGGTCCTTTTAAATCACGGTCTGATTGATATGCAAGCAAGTAATGCATATGGTATGGCTTCTTTTGCCGGAGGCGATGTTATTAACTACGGCGTGATTAACCTCGGGGTGGAAAACGGGCAGTCTTATTATACAGGCAATTACGGCCTTTATGCGGCGGGCGAAGATTTGACAGAGGAAGTTTTGCTGCAGAATAAGGGGGTAATTAATGTTTATTCGGAAGAATCCGTGGCTATTTATAATGCCTTTTCCGGGTCGGTGGAAATGGTTAACGACGGAACGATTTATCTGTCCAATAAAGCGACAGATTCTCAGGTTTTCGGTGGTAATTTTTCTTCGGCATATAATAACGGCTCAATTTTGTATAAAGTCGGCAATAGTAGCGATTTTTCCATTCCTTCCGGAAATAAAAGTGATGCCGGGTATAATGTTTCGGCCAGCGTGAGAGCGGCGGCGGTTACGGTTTCGGGCAATGATAATACGACAAAACAGCTGTTTGTTAATAACGGTGAGATGACAATCGGCGACCAATACGGGAAAACCGTTGATTATGGCGGAACTTACGGTACGGCGGCCGTGCAGGTTTCCAAGCAAGGGGCGGCCGATAATAACGGTACCATCACTTTGGAAATGTTTGACGTTGATTATTCGCAGTTTAATGTCGGCATGTGGCTTGATTCTTCAGCAACGGCCGAATCTTATGCCAATAATTATGGCGATATTGTCATAGAGGCAACCAATTCTATTGGTATTCGCAATGATTCCGGCAGCGGCGGGACAGCAACCAATTTCGGCAGCATTTATGTTAACGGGCAGTATGGCTATGGAATGGCGGTAACCAGTGAACAGGGGGCAATTTTTAACGGCAGAACTTCCGGCCCGGCCGACAGCGAGAATATGATTTATGTGTCGGGAAAAGGGTCTGTTGGTATGTATGCCAAGAACGGTAAGGCCTATAATTATGGATCTATTTATTTGCAAGGGGATAATACGACGGGCATAATGTTGGACGGTGATACAGCATCCCTTGAGGTTTCGGGTAATATTTACCATAATTCGGAATATGACGGTATTACATATTATTGGGCTACAAACGGGGCTTCTTATACGTTGGATTATCCGGGCGGCGTTAATGTTGAAAATTATACTTTGGGCAAGGCAACTTCAGGCGGTATCATAAGTTTTTCGGGACAGTCTACAGCTTATGTTATGGGAGAGGATTCTTATTTGTTGTACGGCAGTGGCAGTGGTACCGAAATCTCCAATGAGGGAACCGTATATGCTTCTGTCGGGGCTTCGCCGATTGTTGCCTATGACGGTGCGGCCGCAAGTAACTCGGGAGAGATAAATGTTAGCGGTGAAAGTACGGGTATGTATGCATCCGGGTCAGGGTCTAATCTGGAGAATCTTAACGGAGGCAATATTATTGTTAATGGCGGCATTGGTATGGATGTTGCGAATATAGCAACGGGTTCAAACTACGGAAATATTGAAGTGCAAGATGGCGCGGGGATAGCTGTGTCCGGGCATACGCTTAGCGGCAACAGTATGGCGTATAATTATGGAACCATAAATGTTTCCGGTGCCGGAAGTGTGGGCGTGTCGGTAACTGATGGAGGCGGATTCAGCAATACCGGGAGAATATTAGTGTCTTGTCCTGATTGCGAAGGGGCTGAGCGAGCTATTGGTATTTCTTCAAGTACTGATCAGAGTGTTAGCAATTCAGGTGTTATTAGTGTTTCTGAAAACAGTATCGGTATGAGCGGCAGTGATAATATGACTAATTCTAACAGGATTATTTTACATGCTGATAGTTCCATTGGTATGGTTGGCGGAACAAATGCCGGCGAAATTTCGGGGTCATCGGGAACCGGCATGTCTGGAGGTACTAATTCCGGAACGATTGATATTAAAGGTGGTAAGGGTATGCAAGGCGGGGTTAATACGGGTGAAATTATAATTGTTTCCGGAACAGGCATGGAAGGCGGAGAAAATCAGAATAGCATTACTGTTTCAGATGGAACCGGTATGCTGGGAGGGACAAATTCCGGAACGATAACCGTTGGCAACGGCAACGGTGGTGAAGCGACGTCTACCAGTGGAATATTTACGAACTCCGGGACGATTTCTGTCGGCCACGGTAATGGTATACAGGTTTTTTCCGGAGGAACGGCCGTTAATGCTGCCGGGGGAGAAATTACGCTTTCCGGAAACGGATATGGTGTTAAGATAGAAGATGGCGGCGCTTTTTCCAACTATGGCACAATTAATTATAACAGCGAAGTAGGAGGAAGCTGTTCAAACGGGAGTGTCGGCGGAAATTGCGTTGACAGTGCGGCGGCAGCTACCACATCGGCAAACGGAGGGTTGATTTATGTCGGTGAAAACGGGACGTTTCTGAATGGCGGCGTGGTTGAAGCGGATGGCGAAGTGCTTGATTTTGACGCGATGAGAGATGAAACGGGAGCGTTTGCCATCGCTTCCGGCGGTACATATAAAGCTGATGCTTTTAAAGGTTCGGTTGTGGCGGGCAGCGATATTGTCAAAGGCGGTTTTGAAGACGTGTATGTTAACGAAAATTCGTTTGAAGGGCGCGATGACG
>CALXTP010000049.1 GCA_944391435.1 uncultured Alphaproteobacteria bacterium
CAAGTACGAGTGACACCGGCACCATTACCAATATTAAATGTTATAAGGTTACCGGGTGTGAAAACGGCTTCTCTTCAACGGGTACGGGACAGTGTTCCACCTATCATGGTTCCAAATGCTGTGAAGATGAAGTTTCTTGTCCAGACGGATATTTCGATGATAAACCAGGCTCTTGGTTTGTGACAACTTCCCAAACATTGAGTAATGGTACAATCTGTTACAAAGCCACCGGCTGCCAACGCAACCAAGGATTAAACTTCTTTACTTACAGCAGCAGTAGTGGCGGACAATATTGGAATGAACAAAAATATCATGATGCAACATGCAAACAAGGCTGTGTTTCTATTGATAAAGTAACATTTGCTATACAGAATGGCGCAACATCTGGCAATTTGTACCGTCCGACGGAATTGGTATGTAAAGCGCAAAATCCAGGCGAGGTTGAACATATCTTCACCAGCAATAGCGATTTTCGCCGTTACATTGGCGATGAAGTAGGAAACAAATTAAGAATCGGTACTTTAACCCTTACTTACGGTGGTACAAACTGTGACAGCGTAACGTTCAATGATGTCAGCCTGCATGCAGACGACAATACAGACGCAACATATCTGTATGCTTCAAGCGTAAGCAAAAAAGGAAATTGTCCAGCCAATATGTCTTCAGGAACAACAACTGCTTCAACTTATGTTGGCAGAGAGTGGTTTAGTTCCATGGGACAACCTGATGTGAAATTTAGCAGCGCTAATGCGCAAGAGCTAGTATTCCTTGCCGAATATACAGAACCGCCGGCGAACAGATGCCCATGGGAAGGTTATTATGAAGTTAAACCAAAAGGAAACCCTGGCGAATACTTTAATTATAGCTCAACTTCAGTAACCACATCAGAGTTCGGTTCCATTACCTGTTACGGTGGTGTAAACTGTGCTAGTAAATACACGGATGAGTATATCAGCAACGAACAGACCCTCGTTGCAGAGTATGAGCCAAGCGGTTTAAGATGTTATGACAAGAAATACTGCCCGAACGGATATTTCGATGATAAACCGGACGGTACGTGGTTTAACTACACAGAAACATCTGCAAGTACGAGTAGCTTTGGCACCATTAGCAGCAAGACTTGTTATAAGGTTACCGGGTGTCGGACAGAAAATCCGTATATATCTGCCAACAAAGGTTCGGGACAAAGCAGCGATAAAACCTATCATGACACCACCTGTTATATCAACTGGCCGGATGAGCTGTACTTCGATTTACAGACTAAATCCACCGAAACCGGCAGCAACTCTTGGAACCAAAGCGTTGAAAGCGGGGAAATCTATTACACCGTAGACGGGAATAAACATCCCTTTGGGTCGGAAGATCTAGAATTGAGAGCGGTTTATGGTAGTGTTTATGGTAGTGACGGTCAAGAGCATACGATGGATATAGGCATTTATGGCGGTCCGACTTCTTCCGGCACAAATGTTATGGTTGCTCATGGCGACGACGCGTATAGCTTGGCTATAAATACAAACCTGTCATGGAAGCAAACCGGAGAACCGCTGGTCTTTGGCGATAAGAGCAATATGTTGGTTAAAGATGGCAGCTCTGTTCTTATAGACGGCGTATCCGGCTACACGGTTGTAAGCAATTTGTGTATACCGGGAGCCAATGGCGGCGGCGATGTTTGCGAAAAGGTCAAACTGGGCTTCAATATTATATCGGAAAATGAAAATAAAAATCCGGAATACTATTTAAAAATCAATCTTTGGATTGACGATCCGAATAAATGGTATGCATTAAATAGACAGAGTATAATATATAGTGCTATATGGATGGTTGATCAATTTGATTTAACACAAGCCGCTAATAGTAGTTATATGGAGCTGGCTAATGAATATTTAATAGATGTAAATTACGACAAAACACAAAAGAAATTATATCATCAAGAGGAAGTTTTTGAAAAAGGAGCCAATGACCCGATAATATCAGAAAAAGAAGAAATACCAGTCAGTTCAACACCTCAGCAAAGCCCGTTCGGCGACCAAAGATATGTTTACACAATTACTTATAAATATTCCAGCCCTAGAGTTATAGGTTTTGAACCGTTAGAATCTGGTTATTATGGTGGATGGCACACAAACGCGGGAACATACGACAATGGTGGTATTCATCAAGAGACGGATGCGGATAATATACAATTAAATAATGTACAAACAAGCGGACTTGAACTGTCTGCTGAATATGCAAAGGCAATAGGTAGTAATACAGCGTATGTACAGACCAGTACAACAGCAACTATTGATCTTGACTATTCAGGTGGATATCCTGAACCTGAATACTTTGTTTTGCACGCAAAAGTAAGTAATTCTTTTCCTTCTGGATATAGTGATGCGCTAGGTGCCAACAATCCAAGAAATAATGCTTCTTATTGGGATATGTATCTGGCAGATGCAAATGGTAATCATTTAGACGAAAATCTCTATAAAATAGTCGGATTTTCTTTTGATGGAGAAGATATACTTTTAAGTACTAATACCAGTATTGATTCTGCTTCCACCTCAATAATAACACGTTTTGATAAAATTACAGCTACCTGTAAAGACTCCAACGCCTCTATGGAACCAGTACCTGGCGAAAAATCGCTATATCTAGATACAGATACCAGCTATAGTTATACTTCATTTGGATATTTAGGAAATCCGGCACCAGCTACGTTCCATACAGCAGGTTACTCTAGTAAAAATTATATAACCACAAGCAACCAGAAGCTTGATGAAGTGATAGGCAGATATTATTTTGTAGACAATAGTCAACGTCTATATTGTGCCAGTAATTGTCCTTTTATACATTGTGTAAATAATGCTAATATACATATAAATAGTATAAGTATAAAGGAACGTTATGGAAATCAAAGAGAATTTCCCATTATAACAACAGATGATGTCTCTATTAATCGTGATAATTTAAGAAGTATGTTTGAAGGAATTCAACAAGATAGCGTTAATGTTTGTATTAGTGCTGTAAAGCCCAATATAGACGGATATCCGTATTATAAAAATGAGAAGTTAGAACTGGCACCAAATTATGTATGCAAGGAACTACCTATTAAGACAAGAATAACAGATTATGCTAATCAACATATCACCATTTTATGGTGAGCAATGTAAGAGAAAGTATTTATTACCCCATTCGCCACAAAGAGATTGCTGATGTATTAATAATCAGCAACCTCTTTTACATACGGATCAAAGCTTTTTAATAATTTCCGTCATAACTCAGATAACATTTAGAGCCATCTGTTGCTTTGAAAGAGTGGCCACCGGCAGCAGAAGCCTCTACGCCGTTTATCTTGACAATATAGCTTCTGTAGCCAGGATTCAGCCAGTTCATAAATTTACACCCACTGCTACCTGTATTGATATAGTATCTCCCCTCTTTATCAACAGTTAAGTTTTTGATTGTAATGTGGTCAGTTAAATTTACATTTGAACAGCTACCTGTAGTTCTAATCTTAGGAAATTCAATAGTCAATTCATCTGCATTACTCTTACATGTTGATCCAGACAGGGTTACGAACCATGGAATACTGACGGCCTGTCCCTGGACAGACGTTTCTCCATCATGTTCGGGTCTGACACTCAATTTACAATTACAGTCGGCCACTTTTGAAATAATATAACAGGTCAATCCATTGTATATAATATTGGTACATGTTTTTCCTTCCGGACATGTTGTATAGTATCCGCCGTCTTCACATTTTGGCAACGTTACGGATCCAGCGCCAAAGCGAACCGTGTACTTGGTCTTATTCAGTGTGCCGGTGCTTGTGCCGGTGCTTGTGCTGGCGCCTGTGCTGGCGCTTGTTGTTTCTCCAAAGACATCGCCGTCTTTGTAGATTTTACCTTGATAATGAACGGCCAAATCAGACTTGTCAATCGGTCCGCAATCTACTCCAGATGGCAAATAACCTATATCTTTACATCCTGTATTCTGAACACCAAGGGAAGAATTACAGTTAACGCTGGCGCTATGTCCATCACCCTGGACAGTAATATTTCCAGCCAGACTTGGATGTTTGCCGCCATTATAGCAGTTGACGCTTATACAACATTGTGCTGCTGCAGAACCGACGTCCTTTCTTGACCTGGTTACAGTAATGTACCAGTCAACCGTATCTCCCGTCGTATCTTCCGTTTCCTTTTTATAGCAGGCCCATCCGGATGCCGGATCAAGAGCCATACTGGTGCTGCCGTTTGCCGTTTTGGAATAACCATTGGCTTCATTACAGTCCGTAATTTGATAACAAAGCATTATTTTTCCATTTTCTCCAGTAGCTATTTTAGTATTAAATATAAAGGCATCAGGATTTTTAGGCGAACCTTCAAAATATCCATCCGGGCAACCGACAGGTACTTTATAGCAACTAAGTCCGGTCGGTTCCCAAGTTGCAACAGGCTCTGTTCCGTTGTCTATAGACGTATATCCTAGTTTGCAGCCTGTTACTTTAGTACAAATTCGCATAACACCAATGGCTGCAGTAACTGAAGTTGTCTCATAATTAAACGGAGTATCAATAGGCAGCATACCAGGATAATAATCTTCCGGACAATCTACACCGCCGATATCTGTTTTATAAGTAAAGCGTAAAACTTTTCCTTGATATTCGTATTCCTCATTTATTGTGTTAGCACATCTCGCTCCGGAAATTGTATCAAGAACATCCTCACCAACCTTAAGAGTACACTTTTCAGTAGCTGTTATTCGGGTAGCCTTTTGGTTAATGCAAAGAAACTCATTAAGTGTTCTAAAATCAGGATTACTGCTGGAAAGCGTAGCCGTCGATCTCGTTACTGTCGGATTTTGAATGCCGGTAATATTAGTTTGTCTCGTAATCATATTAGCAACAAGGGAGATTTCCAATGTTTTAGCATTAGCATTTGCCGGTTCTAATCTATATTTATCATAACCTTCGGCACTAACGATACCTGCGCAAGTACGTGTCGGTGCCGGATGGCGCCATATTGTATAATCATAGTATTCCGGATTTTTATTTTCATTTTCCGATATAATATTGAAGCCCAGTTTGACCTTTTCGCAAACATCGCCGCCGCCATTGGCTCCCGGTATACACAAATTGCTTTCAACCGTGTAGCCGGATAC
>CALXTP010000050.1 GCA_944391435.1 uncultured Alphaproteobacteria bacterium
GCAAGTCCTTTACACGGCCTCCTCTAATCAGCACCACTGAGTGTTCTTGAAGATTATGACCTTCACCAGGGATATAGCTGATTACTTCAGAGCCGTTGGTCAAACGGACACGTGCCACTTTACGCAAAGCGGAGTTCGGTTTCTTCGGGGTCGTTGTATAAACCCTTGTACAAACACCTCTTTTTTGCGGGCAAGCATCCAAAGCCGGGACTTTGTTTCTCTTCTCTTTCGGTGTTCGTGATTTACGAATTAACTGATTAATTGTAGGCATCACAAATTTCCTTAAAGTTAAATTATTAATTATTAAACACGGCCGCCCTTGCAACACCCTTGCCGAAACATCGGCAACAGAAGCCCGAAACGGCCAAACAGACTTGCCTTTCGCCCTTCCGGCA
Organism: uncultured Alphaproteobacteria bacterium; assembly: GCA_944391435.1. Taxonomy (GTDB): domain Bacteria; phylum Pseudomonadota; class Alphaproteobacteria; order RF32; family CAG-239; genus CAG-267. The sequence continues at coordinate 396 of CALXTP010000050.1, forward strand.
GCTTTAGACTTCTCATTATCTGCCTCAGGACTGTTAAAGACAAAACAGACCAAGGGCACAAACGCGCCCCGGATAAGTTGCCTCAACATAGACCACCTTTTTTATGAAGTCAATCATTATTTTAAACATTTTTTAATTTAAATGTGTTTTAAAGCGCCGCTCCGAATCGCAAATTAAAACCTGTTGACGAAAACGGTCTTCTTTAGTATTCTGCACCAAAGCTCCGAAGAATTGGCAAATATTGCAACTAAACCAGATAAAGGAACACGCCGGCCGTTAGCCTGCCCGCCGCACACAGATAAAATATTGACAATCACGCACTTTCCTGCTATCATATAAGCTACTGATATTAGGAGTTAGAGCTATGTTTATGCAAGCGCCGACAGACAATGCCGCCCAAGAAGCCGAAAGACAGGAGTTAAAAGTGGAAATACGCCAAAGCGCCGTCCAGACCAAAGTAAAAATGAACGGGCTGAAAAACGGCAATCGGCTTGAAAACGAAACAAACCGCGCCATGGCCATTGAACAACAGCTAAACGCGCCGGTAACAGCCCCTGCCGTTGAACCTAAAGATTGCCACATCGGAAAATGGAACGGTAGCCTCATAAACGGCTCAAATCTTGAATATTTACAAAATTTACAACAAGAAATGCTCCCCGGCACCCGTTATGATAAACTTCCGGAAAACCAACGTATCTACTTAGCAAATATTAAACGCCCCCTGCAGGATGAAATAGTAAAAGGCCTTTTAGCACAATACCGCCCTTCGGAAGATACCATATATATCCAGCCGCTTGCTGTCTCAAAAGATGCTCATCGTTCAGAGATTGAATATGCCAACCAAAACCCGATAGCTGAAAACAGCATCGTCTTGCATGAAGCCGTCCACAAAAGGCATGCAAACCATAATGGTTTACGAGATATCACCCTTACACCTGTCAACACCCTTCGTGCCGACCGTTTAACTGAAACCACCGCCTATGCTGTCCAATACTTATCGGTTGCCAATATGTATACTCAGCTCAAAAATCAGGGCGTTAAAACTTTTGAATACACCTCAAACAAAGACGGCAAGGAAAAAACCGTAACCATGCCCTTGGAAGACGCGCTGGATATGTACCCGGGGCTCAGAGAAGCAATGGATGGCAAAGACTTCTCCCCTGATGACCCAAAAATGATTCGCAAAATTGTTGATGCCTCAACCAAAGAATGGAACAATCTCTACGAAATAAATTATTATCAACAGCACATGCAGAGTATGGCGCCTGTATATATGTACCAGCAAGATGCAACCTTTTCTCTCAGACTACGCAACACCATCAACCAAAAAAATCAGGATAAAGATTTTGCCAAACTTTCCCAAGAAATGCTGCAAGATGTTTATGTCGGCAACAATACAACCGTTGATCTGACCAGTTGCGAAGACTTACTAAACTCAATGTCTTCTGAAAGAGCAAATGAATTGCTGACATACTACAAAACACAACACGCTCTCGCAACACTGCAAGACAACCCGACAAGTGAAAATAAAGAAACACAGGCTGTTGAGAAATGGCTGGAAAAGAAAGGCCTAACCGAAGATAAACAATCGGTTTATATTAATAAAGCCATTGAAAATATACCGGTGCACACCATGTGGGGAAAAAGTAGCACCGATCCGGAATTTATTGACCTCTTATCCAAAGCCCTTATCAGCACTCTGCCCGAACCGTCAGACGAAGAGGTCTTTGCCATCAATGAATATCTGGAAAGAAAAGGCCTGCACACGGACGAAGAAAAAGACAAATACATGGAAAAAGCTTTTACCGATATTGTCAACCGCTCGCCTGAAGCCGACCCGGAATTAAAAAAGCTGCTATTGGGAAATTCCGGCTCCATAAAATACACTGACGGCTTGGTTGAAACCCCGATACCAAACACCGAATGTTCCATTGTTGCCGACAAAGACGGAAAAACATACAATATCGGCACGCTGTCGCATTTCTCTTCCAGGTTGGAAGAAAGACGCCAAAGCGAAAATACCGCCGCCAAAGAACAAACCAACACCGCCTCGTTCGCACCTGCACAGCTGCATCAGCTGAAAGAACGCTCCGGCCGTTAAAGCAAAAAGCAATAAAGCCGCCTGCACAACCTCGCCGTCCAGCCCGTCAAGACATAATAACTAACTGTATTGCCGAGAAATTATAAAAAAACGCGCCAATCACAAAAAAACTCTTTACAAATCAAAACAAATCATCTATTAGAAAATAACATCTATGCGCCCGTAGCTCAGCTGGATAGAGCAACAGCCT
>CALXTP010000051.1 GCA_944391435.1 uncultured Alphaproteobacteria bacterium
TCAACGAGTTCATCTTGCTCCAGCGGCTATTACAGCGTCAATGTCGGCAAACAAAAATGCACTTCCGGCTCAGCGACAAACAGTACGTCGTGCTACACCTGTAGCCAGTGTACCTATACCTGTCCGACAAGCGGTTACTCCATCAATACGACCTCTTGTGGTTCAGGCTATACCTTGAAAACCGAATCGGCCACCAAAGTGAACAGCTCTTGCCCTGCAAAAACTTGCGGCAAGTGTGAGAAGAGTGGACCTGACTATTATACTGTAGGTATTCTTGCCGATAGAGTTGATAGATGTACGGTTAAAATATCAGCAGCAATAAATAGCGCTCCATCTTATAAAGGTTCAGTTACGTTTGGAATTAATTATTGGATAAGAAGTTGCGGTATGCACGATGTAAAAGATGAGGATTTAAAAGGAAAAAGTTTAACCTTGAACCTCAATAGTGGATATACACAACATACTTGGACATTTACCAAATGTACGACAGATAGCAGCTCCAGCTGTACATTGTATGTAGAAGCTATTGGCGATGCTTCTGTGGCCCCTTCTTCCTATAATGGTAAGAATATAAAAATAGTTATTCAAAATCAGGCAAACTAATAACTATAATATATCCCTGGATAAATCGGGGATAACCTATAGATTTGTCTGCACACGAAAACTCCGGATATGGTCCGGAGCTTTCTTTTATTTCTTGCTAAAATTTTGGTGGTGGCAGTTAAAACAAGCAGCTATCCATTTTTCCTTTAGCACAACCTTTTATGATTAGCCAATTTTAGCAGAAAGGCTCACATATTTGTCAACTAAATGAGACTTTTTTGCAACGCAAATACTTTATAGTTAATACCTTATTATGTAATAAGAGGATCACATCATTTAAATTTGACAAAAAAAAATCTTGATTTCTAAAAAATCCGTGATAATATACCCGTGTTTTATAACTTATTCTGTCGTGACGAATTATGATCTCTATAATTTGCAGAGATTTTTGTTTTTCATAATTCACGGAATGAGTGTTTTTTTGACAAGATAATCATTTAAAAACCTTTAACTCCTTTTTTTATGAACGCAAAAAAGTTTATGTGGCAATTCGTGCATATATGTATGGTTGCCTTGGTTGCCGTGTTTATCGGCTGTAGTGAGGACGATCCGGTTAATCCTGATCCTACTCCGGGTGTTGATCCTGATAATGGCGAAGTTACCTTTGTCATTACCAACGAGAACGGAAGCGGAACCGGTACGGTTGACGCTCCGGCGGAAGTTTCTAACGGTGATACGCTAAGTATGGTTATCAGCCAGAAAAGCAGTTACACTGATTCTGATGGGACGGTATTTACTTGCGAGCCTGAGGCGAAATTTTCAACTCATGCCGTTTTGGATACCGTATATGCGCAAAACGAAGATCTTTTAACGAAAATTGAAGAAGACTCAGATGTTGTTACATCCAAAGAGGGCGAAAATCCTGTTCGTAATCTGATTAAACAGACTATCAATGTTGGCCCCCAAACCATTAAAGCGGATTTGGACTATGAAGTTTATACTTATATCAACAAGGCACAACAAGCAATTGAAATGCCTTATGCTAAGTTAAACGAAATCAGCTTGGGTAGTCCGTCGGCAGATGAAGAAGGTGCTGATGCCCAGCAAACAAGAGCGGAAGCGGATATTACCAAAGCTGTCGTAACTCTAACCCCTTTGGCACAAACCAGAGCGGTTTTGAGCGACACAACTTTGTATAATGTTAATGTTCTGCTTTACGAGGATGTAGAAATTGAAAATGCTAAAGACCAGACAACGCAGCAGATTGTCATTTCCGTAAACTACATTGGTGCCGTTGTAACATCAATGGAAATACCTGATGAAGACAACGGAACTGTTTCGTTTGAGATTTCGGCCGAAGGCGGCGACGGGCAAGGAACATCGGCTTCGCCATATGTTGTTTCTGCCGGCAATACCTTCAATCTGCAAATCAGCCAACGCAGCAGTTATACGGACTTAGACTGGAGCGTTTATGAATGTGAGCCACAGGCAAGCGTTTCCCTCTATGCCGAACAGGATATAGTCTATGCCGAAAGCTTAGAACAATTAACCAGTTTGGCAGGAGATGCAGACGTAACCTCATCGCAGGATGGAACGAATCCGGTAAGCCACACATTGACCCAGGTCTTTAACGTCGGTGGGCAGTCTATCCATTTTGACTTAGGCTATGAAGTTTATACTTATACGAATCAGGCAAACACAGAAGTTGAAATGCCTTATATAAGGGTAAACGAAGCCGGTTATCAGGGAACGCAGACGCAAAACCAGACGGCTGTACGAGCCGCTGTTCGCGGGGCTACCGTTTCGGCAACACCTTCAACCAGAGCCACCGTCAGTGATACCACGTTATATGATGTTACCGTGCGGTTTAATCTGGAGCTTGAAAGCGTTAACGCTGCGGAAACTTCTAACCAGACAATTGCTTTCGCGGTAACATACCCCGGAGCAGTTATTACGGAAACAGAAGTGGACGAACCCGATTTGGTAAGCGTGAAATATCGCACCGGCTATGTCTGGGAAGAGGCTCATGACAACTTGCCTCTGTTGTATTATGCTACCGTTTATCGCGACAGGCATTACAGCAATGGCGACGTTATCACGGATACTTTCGTAGATGCTGGGCATATGGCATCTTTTTCTCTTACAAGACGTCCAGAAAATGCAGGAACATATACGGATTCAGGAATAACAGCAATATACAGTGATCAAAAAGTAGTGGAAGGGGACTATGAACATTCAATTATAGAGAGTTCAGTCCAAGTTCCAGATCCTTTATTAATTAGAGAAGGTGCCGTAAGTGAAAGACATGATACACAGCCTGGTGATTGGAATGCTTATTCTATTAGTAAGCTCTATGATGAAAGTAGTTTCATTTCTGCGGCAGAAATTCCTTCAAATGAGGCATGGGAAAATGATGATAGAGCAACAGGCTGGTACTTTAGTAATTGTGGTTTTAGTAGAATGGTTGCCGTGGATTATCAAGGAGAAACGCTAATTGAGGGTATCACTAGGTATTCTTTTATAATAGACGTGTATGATCAGTTTTTGGTAATAGATGGCCGCCGGATTGATTTTTTGCAATATCGTCCAGATTTTCACTTTGACTTATCAATAGAAAACATTTCAAACGGTGTCTTGGTTACTTGTGAATTACGTTTTACTTTTATGGAACGTGATTTTTATACTGTAATTTATGACACTTATACAGCTTTGTAAGTCTTCTTAAATTAAAAAAGTAGCCAGCCCTTCCGGGTTGGCTACTTTTTTATGTACAGAAAACCACCGGCTTAGCCGGTGGTTCCCTTTTTTCGCAGAACACTGTGACAAAAACTGCCGCGTAGCCTTCTCTACCACAGTGCTTGTACGTAAGCTACAAGCAAAAAAATAAAATGTAAAGAGTTTTTTTTATTTTTTTCAATATATTTTTCATTTTTTTATTTGCCAAAGCATTTACATGCATTTGCCTAAATAGATATCCCGGTTTATTGGGAGAGTATCTATTGTATTTATAATTTGGAAATATAGTCGGCCTTGGAGTAAGTTCCGCTGCTGATCGGGTTTGTGGTGAGCTTTTTATCCCCTTCCAAAGTATAATCGTCGGCTGCGCTTACTTTTCAGCAGATGACATCAAATATTTTTATTAGTTGCTGACTTTGGTTTTCATAATAACCTTATCTGTATCTGATGTAGCAGAAATTTTTATATTGTCCATACTATATATTTCTATACTACAGCCCGAATAACTATTTGGCGTTCCACCTAATATTTCCCAATTTTCGGGCATAGTAACATATTGGCCTCCACCGATTATCGAGCCAGTTTTCCAAGCATCAGTCTCTGACGTAAATGGTTGAGCCCAGTAGTCAAAATCACAACGACTTCCGCTACCACGGATTCCCATAGTTCCACTTATATATGCTTCAACTTCCCAATCCACCGTTCCGCCGTTTGAATAGAACTCATAGTTCCAATACGGATCAGCCTCTGCAATATTTGTTACTTCAAGCTCAAAGACTCCTACGCCTTCGTAACAAGATGTGTCTTGATATGTAACTAAAGTACTACCGCATTTCTCTGACCCAGTCCATTGACCTTTTGCACATTTTGTATTTGTTGCAGGCAATTTACAAACCACACGATAACATCCTGTAGAAGAATCTTCTTTTATCTCCATATATTTTGATTGTGTAGAATTTAGAGATGGCTTTTCACTATAATACCCGCTCTGACAAGATGCTTCGCACATGCCACAAGTTTTGTCAGGGCAAGTGTGAGAAGAGTTATTATACTTTAATAGTATATACAACAGGCTCGTCACCGGGAACTTTGGCTAACTTAAGCACGACGGTTAGTGTTTCCGGAAATGGATATGATAAATCCACAACATCATCTTCTAAAACTGGTAGTACGACCCATACGTTCACTTCCGTTCCGGCTGGTACTTATACCGTAAAAGGGACTGCTTCCATACAATACAAAAATTCGTCATCAGGCTCTGCCATTTTCTGCGCTCTAAGCATAGGAGGAAAACTTTCTGATACAAAATCAGTTACCGTTCCCGGTAACACCTCTATATCTTTTGCTTTCTCTTGCGGAGGTATCGGTGACGGCGGTATTTGAGTTGATAAACCATGTGATAACTTATGTTGTCTCACGGAAAATAATAAATACCACAAAGTACTTAACGGTATGTCGTGTTGTTGTCCGTCAAACAGTGAAACTAACCACAAAAATTGTAATTGTTGTACACAAGCTGTATGATATCGCCCATAACTTTAATGCAAAAAATACCCTTCTGATTTAATCAGAAGGGTATTTTTTTAGTGCTTAGCAACTGTACTTTATTTAGCAGCAGTGCTTTTGATAAAAGATGTCAATCTGGCGTTTGTCTTCTTCAGACAAAAGGCCATTTCTGACACCATAATCCACAATTTGAGCGATAGTCACAAGGCTCATCTTAGGAATTCCAGCCTCTTCAAACCTCTTGTTTGTTGCCGTAAAATTCCAATCAACAATTGTGAAAACGCCCAAAATTTCAGCCTTTCGGCCTTTAACACCTTCCCGCAAAGCGTTACAAACGCTTAATGCGGTACGCCCTGTCGTAATAATGTCATCTATCACAACAACCTTGGCACCATCTTTAGGCAGAAAGCCTTCAATCTGATTATGCAATCCGTGGCTTTTCGGCTTATCTAATGCATATAGATAATGCAAGCCTTCACAGTTAGCATAACATCCAGCCCACATTGCACCACCAGGAACCACACAAACGACCGCGTCAACATTTACATTGTTCCTTTTAAAGATGTCGTTTAACCCGAAGAGAACTCTGGAGGCACTTGTAGACCGTTCGCTTGGCGGACATGCGAGCACATGGGCATCACAGTACAGCGGAGAAAAATCCCCTGAACTCAATTCAATGTGCTGGCTTAAATTAACCGTTACAGCGTCCAGGTCAAATAGCGCTTTTGACAATTCGTCAGGAGTCTGTTCCAAAAAATTAATCATATACAGAAAAAATTTTAATAATTAAACAATGTTTTATGATTATAATTGATAATCGCTTGTTTGTCAATAAAATGTTGAAAAAAGCCTAAAATAAAAAAAATTTACTTTTTTTTAATTTTTTCTCTTGACTTTTCTGAAATTTTGTGTATTTTGTGTCTATAAGGTAATTACATAGGTAATTAGCAAGCGTTCTGAAAAGCGCAAGTATTTATTTAAGCTTATATTACTTATATAGACGTTTGGGGTATTTTCTGTTATTTCGCAAGTGGTATAATAATAAACTAAGAAAAATAATAGTTACCTCCACGAATGATCTTGTTGAGAATAGAAAATGCCCCTCCCTGAAATAAACCGATTTGCTCTCATTCTTTCTCCCTCCTGTACAAAACGGTTTATTTCAAATTCTTATAAGCCACTTTTTCATATCAGTCTCCCTCCCAAAACATAAGTGGCTTATATTTCTTTAATAAACCGGCTTTAATGTTTATTTCCCTCCCTATATGTATAAAGTTGGTTTATTATCAGATAAGCCGCTGCCGCCTTTTCCCTCCCCAACCCATGGCAGCGGCTTATTTTTTTATTACACACTTTATAACCGGCTCTGAGTTTATCGGAGAATATCTGCTTATATCCCGTAAACATTTTGATATGATTGACCATATAAAAAAATTATCCCGAAAATTGCTGTTGCAATCTTCGGGACACAAGAAAAACCCTGCAATAAGCAGGGTTTTGTACACATAATTTTAAGGACTGCTATAATTGTGAAATATTTAATTTTAACTTTTTACTACCGCAGGTTATAATGTCGCCGTCCTCACCCATTTCCGATGAACCACTGCAAGAAACGCGTATAGGAGCTGAGAAGTGTGGAGCTGACGAACATCCACTATAACTGGCAATGTTCTGCCATGTAACCTGATCGCTACCAGTACAGTTTACTGTCGCACACCCATTAGCTCCGCACTGAGAGGTATCTCCCGTAGTGCCATAACAAACATTTAACGATTTTATACCGCTGTTAACGCCTATAGAACCATCCACACAAGACATTTTAAGTGTATAAGTTTTATTATAGATACTAGAAGCTGGTTCTATTTTTGCATTTATATAGAAGTTATAATTCATATCAATTGTAAGCCTCTCCACATAACAGGTCAATCCATTGTATATAATATTGGTACATGTTTTTCCTTCCGGACATGTTGTATAGTATCCGCCGTCTTCACATTTGGGCAACGTTATGGATCCAGCACCAAAGCGAACCGTGTACTTGGTCTTATTCAGTGTGCCGGTGCTTGTGCCGGTGCTTGTGCTGGCGCCTGTGCTGGCGCTTGTTGTTTCTTCAAAGACATCGCCTTCTTTGTAGATATTACCTTGAT
>CALXTP010000052.1 GCA_944391435.1 uncultured Alphaproteobacteria bacterium
TGCCTCTGCATAATTCGCATGGCCGTTTATCTCGATTTCGTCCTTCCGGACGCTTACTGCAATCAATCTCACCACTCCTTTACTGTCCCGGTCATTCCCTGCCGGAGGGAGATGTCTGGATCACTGCCTTTCTACTGATAACCGCTTGCCGTCAAATGAAATCGTGTCTCCAATTTTCGCAATCTGACCATCAATCCTCACCCCTTTCAGCTTCTCAGCTCCATCAGCCAGATAGTATACAAACTTTATACTGGCATAATTAATGCGGGCAGTCAGCCACTTAGGAGCCAGCATGTCCGCATCCTCGGTTACGATATAAAACTGCTTCATAAGCAGTCAGCTTCTTTAAATACTTCTAGAATCTTCGGGAACTGTATAGCGATCCAGTCAATCATCGTTTCCTCATGTCCAAACTCAGGATGAGTAAAGTCTTCCCCCAATCCGCTCTCATAAAGAAACGCATGAACGATCTCATGCCTGAGATATCTCTTTTGGATTTGTTTAAAATCTGCAACATCATCGTCCTTTTTTCTATTTGAAATCACAATGAGATTGATCGATGAATCTGTATATCCTCCGTTTCCATCGAGCAGAATTGGATCTGTATCAGCATTGCGATATTCAACAGTCCAGTACGAACCTAATATATTCAGCTTCATAAGTGCCTCCTAAAAATGGGTATAAAAATACCACCGGCCATTTCTGACTGGTGGTACCTACTGCTTATTCAAGTATCCGTTTTCGTATAAAAATATGTTTTCTTCGGATGTTAATACCGAAAAGGGATTTACCCATGTATCATCCTCGGCTATCGGGCCATCGTACTTATATTCTGATGGAATAAATCCCAGTTTTTCACAGATTCGCTTATATTCCTTTTCTTTATCCATCAAAACACCTCCAAACTAATTCCTGCATCATTTAGTTGCTTCTTTACTTCTTTAGTATACCCATCTTTCAGCAACAGGTCAAGCGCAGAAACCGCTATTGGTATATTAAACTTTCTCTCGTCAACAGAATATCTATAAATTGTTCCATCATGGCAAGCTACAAGTCCGTATTTGTATTTTCTGTCTTTACATGCCCTGATATCCGGATAACTCGGAGCACTGCTTCCAGGGTGATTGTGAATAGCGATAATAGAATGCGGTTCCGCGTCTCTCAGCATTTTCTTCATGCTCGTGCTCGGTGATGCCGTATTCTCTTTGTCGTAATTTTTATTGATCTTTGCGTCTCCAGTCTTGCTATCCACAAATGCCAGGTCCTCATACTTTGTTCCGGAGCGATGATCCAGCATATCAAGCGCATTTTCCCACAGCACCCTGCTGATCTTATTCTCTCCAGTAATATTAGTGAATTTCCTCCTATACCCTGCGGAACTAATTTCAGACGTATTGATAACAGTGTCCTTGTACTTATATTTTCGCTTGCTCTCCTCTTTTTCCGCAAAAGCCCTTGATCTATTCCACTCTTCTGTGGTACCTCCCTTGTCCAGAAAATCCAGCCATGCCTCATATTCTTCGCTATCCTCGTAAGCGGATACAGAGCACCGGCACCGCGGATGCATCGGCGGGGCATTCGTCCCCGGCATCATTTTCTTTACCTTGAAGTGTTTTCCGTCCAGAGCCTTGCAGATTGGGCAGGCATCGCCCAACGCAAGGAATGTGTATTCCTCAAAGCCATTCCGCTCAAATGACTGCTTCTGAGATTCTGTCTGCACCCTCGCCAGCTCCGTGATCATCAGGCGTTCTGCATTGCTCTGGCTGACTCCGAATCGCTTCCGGAGATGTGTAGCCAGCCGCCGCGGGTTCTGTCCCTGGATCAGCCCGGTCTGAAGCAGACTTGACAGCTCATTCTTAAGCATGTCCTGATACATCCAGATCCGGTCTGAATATGTAGCATTGTGGAAGGATGAGTTCACGATAGAATTGGCAGCCTTCGCATTGTTTTGGATCGTCTTACCCAAGATACCAGCCTGGCGCTCAAATTCCGAACCCGCCCGGTCGGTCAGGATTTCCTCGTAATACTTCTGAAGCTCATCAAATCCGGCCACCATCTCCAGCCCGATCTGCGCTTTCAGGAGCTCCAGCCGGTTTACCTTCATGGTCATGTTGTACAGCCGCATCTCCTCATTGGCCTGCTGGGAGAAATTCTTCTCCTTGACATACTTGGCAGCCTTGCGCCCCAGAGCTTCGATATCCGCTTTGGCGGCACGCTTCTTCGCCTCCGCCAATGTGATGCCTTCCTTACTGGCATACTTGCCATAAAATCCATTGATCTCCTTCTCGATCTCATTGATCATGTTCTGATAGATTTCGCGGATACGCTTCTGGTACTCTGCTTCATCCCGGATATTATGTTTCCTCTGCTCTGTCTCCCGATTCTTCCAGTACGCCTGACTGTCCATCTGCCGCACCTCCAAACATCTGCGCCATTATCGGATCATTGTTCTGGGCCTCGTCTTTCTCTTTCTGGATTCGTTCCAATTCCGACTTGATATCGTCTACAAACGATGCAAGTCCAAGCAACGTCTCCTGGCTGAACTCCGCACCCGACTCCACCAACGCTTTCAGCTCTTCCAGAACTGCCTTCGGAAGGTTCGGAGTAAAGGTAATCGTAAGATTACCCAGATCTGTGTTATCTGCCTCATTGACAAAATGCTTAATATTCATGAGGAGGCGATAGCGCCGCATGAGTCCCTTCTTGAATCCGCGCTGTCCGGACTTTGCAATCTGCTGGAATCCGAACAATTTATACTTCATCGCCTCGCCGGACTGAGTGCCGGCAAATGCTTCATCTGTCAGATCCGGGACCATTGATATCTTGTGAATGTCCTTCTGCAGCCGGTCTTTATATGCTTCCGCCCCGGTGACATCGTACTGCTTATAGACATACTTGGCATCTGTCTGCTCTCTGCTTCCATCCGGATTAATCCCGGAAGACAAAAGCAGCAGATTCGCCTTCTTCATCTCTATCATCTCTTTGACCGTATATTTCTGCAGATTCAGATCGCCGGTAATCACCAATGTCGCTTCATTCAGGTCTGTCATATAATTTGCCGTGTCAGACTGCGCAGCATCGTAGGCATCGATTTGCGGAATCACGTCCTCATATCCGCCCATCCGATATTTGTCCGGGGAATACTCTGTTATAGGAACCTCTCCCCAGTAATGGGGTTCCCGGCTCTCTTCTACCAGCTTCAGTGCCGCCATTTCGCAGGTCTCATACGAGATAACCTCTGTGTCCGTATAGACGTATACTTTTACCCGTTCCTGTGTGCCGATCCGATATCTCGGATACCGAACTGCAAACAGAGGGGTCCGCTCCACATCTGTTCCGTAGCAGACGAACGTCTCAAACACGTTACTGATCACAGATTTGTCATGATCCTTTTCACTCCGGTACTGCAGTTCATACGCTCGACCGTATTTCTTCATATCCCGCCAGAGCTCGCTGTCCAGAGCCTCAATATCATTTGCATCGTCATACTCTTTGATGATATCGTTCACCTGGTCTATATCGCTGATCTTCTTGATCGGAACACCGGTGTTGTATCCCACATCAAAAACGTTGATGACCTTGGCAAAATTATGGGCTACTCGATGGTCTGCACGGTTCTCTTCAATTCTGCGGCTCTCATCGTTATATATTCCATCATTGCGAGCTTTCATATAGTTGTCCAG
>CALXTP010000053.1 GCA_944391435.1 uncultured Alphaproteobacteria bacterium
TCTTCACAGCATTTGGAACCATGATAGGTGGAACACTGTCCCGTACCCGTTGAAGAGAAGCCGTTTTCACACCCGGTAACCTTATAACATTTAATATTGGTAATGGTGCCGGTGTCACTCGTACTTGCAGATGTTGTTTCATAACTGAACCCTATGCCGGGTACGTCTGTATAGTATCCCTCCGGACAGGTATATGCATTGTTGACGTTTTCAAGGTCTGATTTGATGTAAACTATATATGTTTTGCCATCAACCGTTATCTTCTTGTCTGAGAAGTCATTTTGAAGCCCGCCAGCCGTAAGGAACAAATTACTGCTATAAATCAAGGTATCATTGACATAAAGTTTAACGCCCTTATATTTATTCCATTTAACCCAGCCAATCTTATTGTTGCCTGTTCCGTCATAGAAGTCTTTTTCTACCGTCTGGCTCTGGGTTAATGTAACATCACCTATCTTTACTCCGGAGTATTTTGTTTCCACAGGCGTGTTGGTACCTTCATAACGATCTTCTTGCCGTTCAACAGCGGAAAATTCAGCTTTTGCAGAAGTTACCTTACTATCCGTGGTAAATATAGAGAACGTAGAGTCCGTATATCTTTCGGCAGTCGTGTCTTGTGAGTTAAAATACTGAACAAATTTAGTATGTAATGTAATATAGTAGTATTCTTCATCTTCCTTGTAACAGGTAGTGCCAAAACGACCGTCGCTGACTGAAATATAGTGCTTATTTTCCGACATCGTGGTTATGCCAGGCATAGAGGTGGTTGTTTTGTCTTTTATCGTATAGGATGAATTTAACCCCGTGCCGGCTCCGGATGTACTGAGATTGTTGCCTAATCCGGCCAGATTTAGACGGCCATTGGCGCTGGCCAGAGATTTGTCTGCATACCAGCCGTTTTCTTCTTTACAAGAGCAACCGACATAACAGGTCATTTCGCTATTGCAGGCGATATTCATGTCTTTATTGGTTATCTCTTTGAAGACCTCGGAATACTTGTATTTTTTACCATCACTGCCTTCTATTTGCGAGTCTGCATAAGAGTTATTATACGACCCGTTACTCTCATTGCAGCCGGTGATTTCATCTAACGTTAAACTATATGTTCCCGTACCACATGTTTCAGGATTTCCCCATGTATAATATTTAGAATGATTATGCTGTGTCAAAGTTTGTTGGTAATCAGATAAGTGACAAGAATCTTTATTATCTATTGTACCTCCGTCAACACAACCGCTGGTTCCGCAGCCACTGTCTGTTCTTGAATAGCTAAAGTAGTCTGTATCGCATGATGTTCCATGCTTGCAGCTGGTGGCACGGTAACAGGTTGTTGTGCCTGTATTGCTTATATATTCGCTCTTGTTAGAATAGTTGAAGTTTGTGGTGTCTCTTTCACTTGCTGTACAGCTGGAGCAGCCGGTTGCACGGCGGCAAGTTAATTGATTTGATGAACCGGCAACACCATTATATGGCGTAGAATGTGATGTGTAGGTAAAGTATGTTGTATCCGGAACAGATGTGCTCCAATGATTACCTGTGTTACATCCCGTTGCACGATAACATTTTGCACCAGATGCAGAGGATTCCTCAATGTAGAAGTAGCTTGAACCTATATTGCCCTTGTTTGATGTCGCACGGTCAGTTGCGCAGCCTTGGGCACGGTAGCAGGTCTTGCCACTTGCGAGAGAATGAACTGTTACGAAATACTGAGTATTCGGGCTGGCATTGTAAGCACCGGCATCCTCATTACAGCCTGTTCCACGGTAGCAAGTGGAGCCACTGCCGATAGATTTGTTGGTATTAAAGAAAGCCGTGTTCGGATGTGAGCTGTACGCACCAACGGTAAGATTACAACCGACATTGCGATAACACGTTATACCTGAAGCGTATGATGTTACTATGCTAAAGAACTGAGTATTCGGTTTTGCTGAATATGCGCCGGCATTCGTGCGGCAGCTTGGACCACGATAGCAGGTTGAACCTGTTGCCAACGAATGTATTGTATTAAAGAACGAGGTGTTCGGCATGGAAGTGTATGCACCACCGCCGATATTACATCCGCGACCACGATAGCATGTGGAGTCTTTTCCTGCATTTGTTGATGTGAAAATCAGGAAGAACGATGTATTCGGCTTAGATGTATATGCACCGGCGGCCAAGTTACAGCCACTTGTTCCACCCGTACGATAACAGGTTGAACCAGATGCCATGGACTTAACATGGACGAAGAACGACGTATTTGTTGTCGGGCTTGACGTATCGGCACACTTCGCTCCACGGTAACATGTAGAACCGGAAGCCAAAGACTTATGGACTAAGAAGAATGCGCTATTCGGCGTGGATGTATATACACCGACTATGGCATCATTTGCCCTATCTGCACGGTATGACGTTGAACCGGACGACAGCGACTGGATATAGTGGAAGAAACTGGTGTTCGGATGTGAAGTATACGCACCGGCAGCCAGATGAGACTTTTCGCCACGGTATGATGTGGAACCAGACGCCAGCGACTTAATTACGTAGAAGAACGAGGTATTCGGCGCTGAACTATATGCACCGGCCGCTATGTGAGCTTCCTGACCGCGGTAGGATGTGGAACCGGAAGCCAACGAGTAAATTACATAGAAGAAGCTGGTGTTCGGCGTTGAACTGTATGCACCGACGTCGGTATGAATACCTGAGCCACGATAGGCTGTTGAACCGGAGGCCAGAGAACCGCCATACAGGAAGAACGACGTATTCGGACGAGATGTATACGAACCGTTCGGGTTTGCACTTTCACCGCGGTAAGAGATTGAACCAGATGCAGACGACTGGATTACAATAAAGTAGCTGGTATTCGGCGTGGAGCTATATGCACCAGCAGCAATATGAGATTTTTCACCGCGGTAAGACGTTGAGCCGGATGCCTGAGAGCTAATGGTAATGAAGAAGCTGGTATTCGGATATGAACTATAAGCACCGGCTGCAATGTGAGATTCCTGACCACGATAAGCTGTTGAACCGGAGGCTAAGGACTTAATTACAAAGAAAAACGATGTGTTCGGCGTGGATGTGTACGCACCAATCTCAGGCTTGGCAACGCTTTCACCACGATATGACGTTGAGCCGGATGCCAACGAGCTTATTGTCGTAAAGAAGCTGGTATTCGGCGCTGAACTATATGCACCGGCAGCAATGTGCGACTCCTCGCCACGATAGGCTGTTGACCCTGTTGCGGAAGATTTAATGGTGATAAAGAATGATGTGTTCGGTGTTGAACTATATGCGCCAGCGGCTATGTTGCAGCTGGAACCACGGTAACAACCAGATCCAGAAGCAAAGGAATTTATGGTATAGAAAAAGCTGGTGTTCGGTTCTGAACTATATGCACCGGCATCCAGATCTTTACAACCTTCGCCACGGTAACAAGTCGAACCGGAAGATATGGAGCTATCAACATAGAACCATTGCGTATTCGGCGAAGAGCTATATGCACCGCCGGCGGTATAACAATTTTGACCACGGTAACAGGTTGAACCGGAAGCGTAAGAAGTTACCGTTACAAAGAAAGATGTATTCGGAACTGAGGTGTATGCACCTGCAGCAATATAACATTCCTGACCGCGGAAGCAGGTTAATCCGGTTGCCGTTGAGCTAATTGTTACAAAGAACGATGTATTTGGACGAGAACTATAAGCACCAACGCTGGCCTCACAAGATGTTGCCTTATAACATCTTGTGGCGTCATTACACAAAGCACGAATATCGCCAAACCACGGATACCAGTCGTTTTCCAGTTCTTCGTGGTCGCGAATATCTTCAAATGTCGGTTCACAACCTATTTTCTTATAACATCCCGACGCATCGTTACATTCATTAATTTCATACAAACAGGCCGGATATATTTCTTTATCTAATAAACCGGCATAAAACTCATCCCAATAAGGCGCATTTAAAGAGCTCAGGTAAAGTTCGGTCTTTCCTGTTTGGGCGTCAACATTGGCCGCATTGATAAATGAACTGTAAAATCTGTTTTCTTCACTGCAGGATATTTTCTTCCAACACTGGTGTTGGGTATCATCTTGGTGGCAGTTGGTCGTTATATAGGTACAACCGTTGTTTGCGCTGGTTATGCGGCAACCAATGCCTTTTATACATGATGAATTGTTCTGTCCATCATAGGTGTTGCCTATCTTGTCATAAACTCCGTATCCCGGGTTTACATCCGCCAAGAAAGCATCGTGATACGGATTATTTTTTGCATATTTCGCGCTATAATTGTATCCACTTTGATTTTCAACAATATTCATCCATTTCAGATATGCTTCTTCAGAATCATAAACAACGCCCTCATTGACGTTATTGTTGTACCATTTACGAACATTATTACACCCAGTCCACAGATAACAATAGTTGGGGACGTCGTTACAACTTAACCCCATTCCGGTATCATTTCCGGTACCATCCGATTGCGCATAGGCACACACTATTTTGTTTGTTAAATTATAATCGGAAGTTACCAGCCCCGTTCCTGTGGAATTCAGGGCTTCAATCAACTGTATCGTGCCATCTTGTGCACGTTCATTACTCATCTGATCTTCTGACAAATACGGTATAAAGTTATCCCACCCGTTAGCCAATTCCGTACTGTCGTTACGATAATATTCTTTTCCGGTATTTATTTCATCGTGATTACAATCATATACCTGCATACAACCGAAACCACCGCATCTTGTATCTTCTCTGTATTTACAATGTTCTCCGGAGTTTTCATAGAAAAAGCGCCTATCCGTATTACATTCGGAGAAGCGGCACTTTCCACCATACAATTGTGAATCATATGAGCACCGTGCGTCGTACGGAACCAAGTTACCATCAAGATTTACGATTTCATTCTCTTCCCCATCAAGCAGAGCTTTATCATCAGGATTATCTGCCCCGTCCACTTCAACGAAACCATATGCACAGCCGCAAAATTCCCAGTATGTGACATTATTCGTGGCGCCCGTGCAAGATTTTCCGTATCCAACCAATGCATCGTCTATTGAACATTCTTGATATCCATTATTTGCAACTAAAGTGGTACAACAATCGCTGTCTTGATATCGTGCAACACCATCCGTGTAGCAATACGTCGCGCCTACGCGAGGGTTCTCGCAGGTCTTATACGAAGCATCGCACTCACCATCTCCGACTCCATAAAAACCATTTGTATCACAACTTGTATCTCCGAGTCGGCAAACTTTCGCCCATGTAGCCTCGGAGTACAGCAGACCTAAAGCGGCAACTGTAATCAATATCAGTTTTTTTGTCATCACATACCTACTTTTAAATAGAATAATATCATGCAGATGATACCATTATTTTTGATAAATGTCAACTATTTTTAGTATGCGAATCGTAAAAAAATTATTAAAATAAAATGTTATTGTTTAATTTTTTCGCGTAAATTTTCTAACAGTCCCTCTAAACCTTTAGGCGATTTGGCAATGAAAGCCGTATATTCGTTTCTGGCAGTTTGAGCCAAACTAACATTTTCAATTATGATATCAATAATTTTTAGCTTATTATTGTGGTCGCATACGCGCCATTTTACACTAACCGGATTCCCCTCCTCCATCGGAACTTTTGTATTTACAAATATCTGATTAGGATTACTGGCAGATGAAGTCCCGCTAAAAACAAACTTTTTCCCTTTAAATTCATCAAATCGCTTTGACCATGTAATAACATTGAACTCCCTATACAAGTTTATAAATTCTTTCTTTTGGGAAGCCGATGCCGTTCGCCAATATCTGCCCAAGACATACCGGCCAATAAAATCTAAATCCAAGTTTTCGGAAAAAAGCTTTCTGAAAATTTCATTTTTCTCCTGAGGCGAAGCATTGGAGTTAATTATTTTCTCAATTCCCTCTTTGGTTAAATTTTCAACCATTTCAACAGCTTTGTCTTTATCAATATCTGCATGTGCCTGACGCATTATTCCAACAAAGCACAAGCAGATTATAAGAATACCGCATAATTTTTTCATAACGTCACCCTCAATATATTTCTTCGTCCATATCGTCCATGTCGCCCATATCAAAATCGTACTCCGGTACAGCCATTTCTTCTTGCCGGCCGCATTTTTTCAATTTACTCCGATTTTGCATATACGCCGATTTTACAGTTTCATAATAATCAATGGCGCCCTCCTCCAAACTTTCAAGCATCTTTAGATTTTCAGCATACAAGTTCAGATATTTCAGGCTACCTAATGCAAAATATGCTATCCAAGCATCTTCTCCGTTACTTTCTTGAGCAGCCCAATACATTGGCGAAGCGTATCCATCGGCAAAAAGCCCCGTCATTGCCCTTGGCGTACTCGGCCCGATAACAGGCAATACGACATACGGCCCATCAGGAACGCACCATGTCGCCAAAGTTTCATCAAATCCCGTTGACTTACGTTCCAACCCAATATCATCAGCCACATCATAAAGGCCGACAAGCCCGACTGTTGTATTTACAACGAAACGGCCGACATTTTTTCCGGAATCCGCCAACTCTCCCTGTAACAGATGGTTCACAGCCGATACCGGCTCACTTATATTATTAAAAAAGTTGGTTATCCTCTGGCGGACATAATCATTTGTAACTTTCCGATACCCTCTAGCTATCGGGCGCATAACATACTTTTCGACTTTCGTATTAAACGAAAACATCGCCTGATTATAACTTTCCAATGCGCTAACTTTATTTTCAACATTATTTTCTACGCCACAAACATCCGCCCCCGTACCGGCGCAACCGCTGCTCCCGAGCAACAGTATAAACATAGCGTATCTCAATAATTTTCCAGTCAAAATCTTCCTCAATATATGTTTCATATAGATATTTTTTGTTAATATAACCTGATTATTTGATAAATCAACTTTTAATTTTATCTTTTTTGAATGTTTACGCTCCTTTTGTTACAATTTAGAAATGTTTTGTGTTTTGCAAAACAAATTTGTCCGGCTATTATAAAGCCATGTTCAAATTTTCAGAGAGGTGAATAAACTATGACTGATACATATACCGGCAAAATCAATCTTTTTGACTGTGCCACTGCCCAACAAATCATCGGGCAGGACAAAATATTAAATTCCCTTAAAAAAGTTCTTGACCACGGCGCTTATTGCCAAGGGCCGGAAACGAAAGAATTGGATGAAAAATTGGCCAATTATTCAGGTGTCAAATATTGTGCCACCTGTGCTTCCGGCACAGATGCCCTGACACTTGCGCTGATGGCCTGGGGAGTTAAACCGGGTGATGCCGTATTTGTTTCTTCCTTTACATTTGTTTCTTCAGCAGAATGTGCCGCCCTGCTCGGCGCAACACCGGTCTTTGTCGATTCAAAACCGGACACGTTCACAATGGATCCGGCAGATTTGCAAAAAGCTATTGATATCGTGAAAAAAGAAGGCAAACTAAATCTTAAAGCCGTTATTGCCGTAGATATTTTCGGTTCCCCCTGCGAATATGACAAAATTTTGCAAATTGCACACGATAACGGCATGAAGGTTTTGAGCGATGCGGCTCAGGCTTACGGTTCAACCTATAAAGGCAAAAAGGCCGGTTCCATTGCCGATATGACAGCTACTTCTTTTTATCCGACGAAACCTTTGGCTTGCTATGGCGACGGAGGTGCTACTTTTACAAATTCCGCAGAGGAAAATGAATTGTTAAAGTCTTGCCGTGTGCACGGCATGAGCGCAACAGACCACTATGATAATATCAGATTGGGGCTGACCGGACGACTGGATTCATTCCAAGGTGCCGTATTGTTGGAAAAATTAAAAATCTTTGACGATGAATTGGTTAAAAGAACCAAGATTGCCAAAAGATATGATACAGAACTGAGTTCTTATTACGGGAAACAGAGAATTTTGGATGAGGCTACATCTGCTTATGCTTTGTATACGGTTACTTGCGAAAACCGAGATGAGCTCATGAGCTTCTTGAAAGAAAACAATATTCCATGCGGTACATATTATCCGAGACCGGTTAATACACAAACTGCCTATGCCCAATGGAATACGAGAAGCCTGCCGGTTTGCGAAAAACTTTCTAAAACTGCTATCAGCATCCCGATGCACCCGTATTTGGAAGCCGATGCACAAACGTATATTATCGGTAAAATGAATGAATTTGCCGAAAAGCACGCCAAAGCAGCTGCTTAATCTTATACAACATAATGTTTTACAAGAGAGGCTGGAAAGCCTCTCTTTTTTGCATAAAACATAGTTATTTCGCTTTACAGTCGCTTTTGTGCATAAGCTATCACACGAGATGTTGATTTTTTACCAAAAGTACTTTATATATTATTATGTATGATAACTTCAAAGAAGAAGGGGATTTTTAGATTATGTTAGAAAGTAAAGAGTTTACAGCATATAATGGCAGCCAGGTTATTGATGAAGGCCTGAGAAATTTTATGCTCAAAATATATAACTACATGGCCGGCGGGCTGTGCGCCACTGCTGCAGCAGCTTATTTTGTTGCCAATTCATCATTGTTAAAGTTGTTTGTTAATGCCAATGGCTATACAGGATTAGGCTGGCTAATGCTTTTTTCTCCGCTTATTTTGGTTTTTGTATTCGGCTGGGTTTTGCAGAGAGGCACTTTACAACAAGTCCAGGCCATGTTTTGGGGATATTCCGTTTTAATGGGGATTTCTCTTGCACCGATTTTCCTAATTTATACAGGAGCCAGCATTGCACGTGTCTTTTTGATTACGGCCGCAACATTCGGAGCATTGAGTTTATACGGCTATACAACAAAGAAAGACTTAAGCGGATGGGGAAGTTTTCTTTACATGGGCGTATTTGGCCTGATTATCGCTTCTATCATCAACATTTTTATGAAGAGTTCCGGGCTTGATTATGCTTTGTCTTATTTGACTGTTTTTATTTTTGCCGGATTAACGGTATATGACACGCAAAATATGAAATCTTTATACTATGCCAATAATATGGGTGGAGATATTGCAGCAAGAGGCGCCATCGCAGGTGCTTTATCGCTGTATCTTGATTTTATCAATATGTTTATGGCTCTTTTGAGATTATTCGGCAATAGCAGACAATAAGCTATATAGAGAGCCGGCCTAAAGTCCGGCTCTTTTTTTTACGAGGAGAGAAGATGAAAAAAATTTTGAATTTATTTGCACTACGGCATAGTTTTTATAACATCAATAAAAATTGTCCGATTGAGCCTAGTGAAATTACGGATATTATTGCCAAATGCATGGAGTTATATCCCAGCGCTTTTAATTCCCAATCTGCCCGTTTGTTAATTTTATTCGGTGCTGAACACTCTCATCTGTGGAACTTAGTAAAAGACGCCGTGATTAGCGTTTCTCCGCCGGAAAAACATTCTGGCGTTGCAGATAAAATTGCAGGATTTGCCAATGGATGCGGCACAATCCTGTTCTTTACGGATACATCAGTGACCGATAAATTAAAGGCGCAATTCCCTTTATATGCCGACAACTTTGACAATTGGGCTTATCAAGGCAACGCTATTTTACAATTTATGATTTGGTCAGCATTGGCCGAGCAGTCTATCGGCGCAAACCTGCAACACTATAATCCGCTCATTGACGAACCCGTTACCAAGGCTTTTAATATTCCCAGCACTTGGAAACTTGTAGCCCAAATGCCTTTTGGAGGTATCGGGTTCGTGCCGCAACCGCATCAAGTGGAAAAATTAACCGATAAATTTATTGTTTACGGACTTTAATTTCTCCCGCCCGGAATTTTCTTGTTTTATGCGAAAATTCCGGCGTGGGTTTAATGGTGCAAATCATAAACGAGATACTGCACCTGTGTTTTATATTTATTTTCAACGAATAAATATAAAAGACCATTTGAATTTATTGATTTTCCCGCATAGACTTAAGAAAAATATTGATTAATTCCGATATACAGGAGAAAGTGAATGAAAGTTATTGCTTTTTTAGCCGTATTGTTTTGTGTTTTCACCGTCAGCTACTATTGCGTATCTTTGAGAGGGAAAGTTCTATCCGGTGAAAACTGGATCGCTAAAAAGTATGCCTCTACTTATATTGTAAGTATAAAAAACGGCGCCGATTTGGTGGAGGCTTTGAATGATTTTGTAAAAATAAACCATATTACCTTGGGAAGCGTTACGGGAATTGGCGCGGTAAATAAAGCTGCTCTCAGATTTTTTAATCCGGCAACTAAAAAATATGAAGACAAAGTATTTTCAGGACAAATGGAGATTACTAATTTAACAGGTAACATTTCAACAAAAGATGGCAAACCTTACACGCATTATCACATTACTTTGGGCAATGATGCGTATCAAGGTTTGGCCGGACATTTGCTCAGCGCTTCAATAAATGGAGCCGGCGAATTTTATGTTAACGCAATACCTTCAGGCAAATTAGAAAGAACTTTTGATGACAGTATTGGCTTAAATTTTTATGACTTTAATAAATAAAAAATCCGCAATAAATGCGGAAATCTTAAAAATGGTGTGCGATATTGCACAATTATCGGACTGAATTTTATGATGAACTTAAATAATTAACAAGAAAATGGAGTCATTGGAAGATAGCTTGGAACAACAATCTGAAGTGTTGGCAATTTGATTTTATTATGTAAATTTTAGCAATTTTATATTATTATAAAAATATAATGCATTTTTTATGAAAGATGATTTTTATAATGGTTTTAGAAAATAAATTGAAT
>CALXTP010000054.1 GCA_944391435.1 uncultured Alphaproteobacteria bacterium
GGTATTTTTACCAGAACATTTATCTTCAAAGATACGATCGTATTTATCAGAATCCTGTAATTGGCGATCCAGATTTTGACCGATTGAACTGACACGAGCATACAATACGATTGCCATAACATTCCCCTTTTGTTTAATAAATCCAAATAGAGTATTTAAGTTCAGTTGTAACCTGGTTCGAAAGTGTCTAAAAGTCAAGCTTATTAAGGGGTTTATTTAGACAGGTATTCCAATGTCCAATTTAGGTATAGGGTGTTTGGATATAGATTAGGCAATATATCTTGATTTTTTTATCAATTTGTGATATAATAATTGGAACTAATATGTTATTGCTTGGTGCTCCCAAGCAATTTTTTTGTGTCGGTTATAACTTATGACGATTTTTTCGTTGCAAAAAATATTTTTGAGGTTATAATCAGGTATGAACTAATAAATAAAAGATAAAATAATGCTTATAGACTTTTCTGTAAAGAATTATAAATCTATAAAGGATACTGTTTCCGTAGATTTAAATTATGCTCAAAGAGCACCGAAAGGGTATGAGAATGATAACACATTGTATTTCACAGAAATAAAGAAATATAGAATTATTCCATTCTTGGCTATTTATGGTGCCAATGCATCAGGGAAAACAAATATAATTAGTGCAATTGCGGCTTTAAGAAGTTTTATTATTAATGATGCAAATGCATTAGAAAAACCTTTCCCTTATACACCATATTTATTGTCAGAAGAAACAAAAAACAGTGCTACTGAATATTCAATTGTTTTAGAAAAAAAGGGCTGTATTTATAGATATCTACTGGCTTTTACGGCTGATTCAATACTTAAGGAATGTCTTTATAAAATAACTACCGAAGGCTCGGAAAATGTTATATTTGATGTCCGCAATAAAGAATTTAATATAAATGTGGATAAATCTTACAATTTAAATACAATTTATGATAATGAATGTAACTATATATCTAGTTTTCTAGTGAAACTTGCTACAAGATATGTTGGTTTTTCTTCCGATGTGAATAATGTTTATGATTTTATAAAAAATGATTTGGAGGTTTATCCAACTAATAGTTTTCATGAATCTTTTGCTATTGATAGGGCAAAAATAACGAACGATGATGATCTTTCAAAGGCGGTTACAAAGATATCTAATATTTTGTCAAATATGGATATTAATTTAGAGGGGATCAGATGTAATAGATTTGTAGATACTATTGAAAATGGTACTCCTATTCCAGTTGTTCCAAACCAGAGGATGTCTTGGCGAAAAAATGATTCTAATAAAATAGAAATGAGATTTGATTCTTTTAAGTCAATTCACAAAGATGATAAAGGTAATGATGTTGAATTTGATTTTTTGACCCAGGAATCTTATGGGACAGTTACTCTTTTTGGTTTATTGGGGGTAATCATAGATGTTCTTGGCCGTGGAAAGACATTGGTTATAGATGAAATTGAAAGGAGTTTACATTCTGATATTGTTAGGTACATTATGAGAATGTTCAGAGATAAAAAGGTGAATAAAAAACATGCACAGCTTATATGTGCCTCACATGATTTGAATTCATTGGAAGAATTGAAAAAAAGCGAAGTGGCGATAGCTGAAAAAGTTAATAATGCTACAGTTCTTAAATACATTTCAGAGTTTAAAGTTAGAAATGATTTGGATTTTCAAAAAAATTACTTAGCTGGTAGGTTTGGAGGGATTCCTCAGATGGTATTTGATCCTAATATTATGGAGGAGTAAATGGTACGGGCAGCGAGAACAACTCTTCCACGGGTGTTTTATCATGTTGTATGTGAGGGAGGTTCTGAAGTTTTTTATATCAATAAGCTTGCACAGTTTTTAACAAATAATGGAATTCATCCAGAAAAAACATTGAGAGCCCATTCTCCGCTAGTTTCTAGAAACAATTGTACATTAACGGATCCTAGACATTTATTGAAGAGGGCAATGGATATCAGGAGAGACAAAAGGATTTTTCTACCTTCTGATGAGATTTATATTTTGTTGGATGCAGATGTGTTTGAAAGGGGGGATTGCGATAAAAATAAGTTTATTATAGAGTGTAGTGATAAATCTATATTTCCGCTATTTCAGAGAAATAATTTTGAAGATTTTTTGATTTGTCATTTAGGAGAAGAGGAGCTTACAAGATGGATTGATATTGTTGCTCGTTATCCTAGAGTTATGACAGGCAAGGAAGTAATGGCGGAAATAGTAAAGATTATCCCAAATTATAGGAAAGGTTCTATTCCGAGAGATATATTTAATACGGTTTTCTCTATTACTTCTATACAGAGAGCTATTAGCAATCTTACAAATAGTAGGGTTCCATTTAGTTCTGATTTTGTTAGATTATTGCGGAAGTTTATGAATTAGTGTTTGTTTGTAATAAGTTTACTAAGGCTATCATTCTTTTTAATAATACTTGCAATTCGGATAATCTCATTATAGAATCTTTGCCAGATGTCCCATGATTTTATGTTCTGGGGCACCAGGAAATTTTTTGGGCATGCGTGTGATGATATGACTGACAACCATGGAATGCGCAAAACCCGATAAAAAGTAATAAACCAGGGTGGCACCGCGCAAT
>CALXTP010000055.1 GCA_944391435.1 uncultured Alphaproteobacteria bacterium
GGCGGATTGCGCCGGCTTATCCCAACAGCGATTTAATCATGCCCGAAGCTTTGCCCATATCCAGCTGCCCGGCGTAGGCCGCTTTCAGCTCTGCCATCACCTTGCCCATGTCTTTGATGTTGGCGGCGCCGGTTTTGGCAATCGCAGCTTCTATCGCGGCTTTGGTTTCGGCCTCGTCCATCTGTTTGGGCAGAAAACGCTCTATGACGTTGATTTCCGACTGCTCCTTGGCCGCCAGCTCCGGGCGCCCGCCTTCGTTATAAAGCCGGATTGATTCGTTGCGCTGCTTTATCATCCCCTGCATCATGGACATCAGCTCGGCGTCGGTGGCACATTCCTTGCCGGCACCGCGGGCGGCAACGTCTTTTTCCTTTTGCCCGGCGATTATCAGGCGGACGGCGGAAACCGTTTCCGTGTCATGGTTCTTCATCGCTTCTTTTAAAGCATTTTGCAGGTTTTCTCTTAACATCATATTCTCCTTGTCAAAAAAATGTGTCATCCGACCCTTTGCCGTTTTGCCGCCCGGACGCGCGGCTTTTTGCCCTTATATGCCGGCTTTTTTCTGCCTTATATATTTAGGGTTCGGCAAAGCTTAAATTCAAGTTTACGGGAGTGTTTTGCAGCGGCAGGGCAAACACGGCACGGGTTTTTTCCATCCCCTTTAACAGCGTGCGTTCGGGGGCGTGTGTTTCGGCGCCGCTGTTGACGCGCACCGGCGGCACTTTGGTCGCATAACGGGAATTGTTGGCGATGACTGCGGTAACGAGCAGGACGTCTTTGCCTTTTTGCGTGGTGCTGCGGACGCTGATTTTTTCAAATTTCAGATATTGCCGGTTGTCCAGTCCGCTCAAGCCGATTTTTTGATACCAGGCTTCTGCCGGGAGATAGGCGGAAACAATTTCGCGGCGCATAAACAAAGCCAGCCCCGCCAAAAACAGCAGGCAGAGGAACAGCCAGGTTTTGCGATAGCCTTTGAACGGCGGCGGCGTATCCAGACGGTCTTCGGGGCGGGGGATGATGACCGGGGCAACGTTTTGCGGTGCGGCGGCAAACAAATGTGGCTCGCGGCGCTCCGGCGTTTTTTCCGGCGCGGCGGCACGGGAAACGCCAGATGCGGCGGCTCTATCCTCTTTTTCGCCCGGGATATCCATGCTGATGGTAAAAGCGGTGCCGTGGTCGGACATCAGGGTCAGCTCGTGCTTTTGCTGTTGTTGCTGCGCAGCGTTCAAAATCTGTGCCGAGGTTAAAATTTTCGGCGTTTCGGGAACGGGCGGCTCCGGCGTATTTGCCGCTTCCGCCTTATTTTGCGAAACCAGAGGTACGCCCGCTTCGGCCAGAATATCCGCTGATGACGGAACCCGGCGCCCGGGGCGGCTGTCGGCCGGCACGGTAAATTCTTCCCGCTCGCTCGGAAACGGGCGGGACTCGCCTTCGGCTACGGAGAGCGGCTCTATCAGAGGCTTATCGTCGTCTTTTTCTTCATAGCCCAGGGCGTCGCTCCGCATGGCATGCCAGACGTTGGCACAAACCTGGCAACGGAAGTTCTGTCCGGTTTTGCCGATTAAATCATCGGGGATTTCGTAAATGCTGTGGCATTTCGGGCAACTTATCAGCATGGCTTTTTCCTTAACGTTTTTTTCCGGGGTACAGTCCTTAATATTTTCATTTCCTGTTAGTATATAGAGAAAAATTATTTAATCAAATCTTTTTTGGGCTATAACTTAAAAAAGTGTTAAGCCCAGGTGCAGGGGCGCTATGCGGGAATGCAAGGCCAGCAATGCGGGGAGGCAATATATGAAAATGCGGGAAGGACAGGAAAATGGCGGTCAGGGATTTTGAACCGATTGTGGAGATGAGCGAGGTGGGGCTGCGCTATGGCGATAACCCCGATGTGCTTAAAAACATCAATTTTTCATTCCGGCGCGGGTCTATGCACTTTTTGACCGGCAAGAGCGGCGCAGGCAAGACGTCGCTGCTGTCCATGCTGTATCTGGCGCAGCGGCCGACTTCGGGCACGCTCAAGGTTTTCGGCAACAACGTGGCGATGACCGGGCGCGACAAGCTGGCGTTCCTCAGGCGGCGAATCGGCGTGGTTTTTCAAGATTTCCGCCTGCTGGAGCATTTGAGCGCGTTTGACAACGTGGCGCTGCCGCTCAGAATCCGCGGCATGAAGGAAAAGGAAATCCGCCGGCGGGTGATTGAACTGCTGGCGTGGGTGGAGCTTTCGCACAATATGTATGTCAAAAGTTCGGAGATTTCCGGCGGTGAAAAGCAGCGCGTGGCGATTGCGCGGGCGGTTATCAACCAGCCGGAGCTGCTGCTGGCCGACGAGCCGACCGGCAATGTGGACAGCGATATTGCTGCCAAACTGATGAAGCTGTTTGGCGAATTGAACCGGCTGGGGACGACGGTGGTGATTGCCACCCACTCCAATGAGCTGATGGCGCGCTATCCGTATCCGCGGCTGCAGCTGGAGGACGGGCGGCTGTCGTATGCCAAGGAAAAGGAGTAGCAATGCCGGCGCTTTGCCGTCCGGCGGGAGGCGTCAGAGGCGGCTGGTGCAAATAAAGATGCGGATTGCCGCGAAAAATGCGGGGCATTTTTCTCGCAATGACTAAAATAAAAGGAGAGAGAGGCGGCTGCAAACAGAGGCAATGACTAAAATATAAGGAGAGAGCGGGCGGGTGCAGAAAAAGAGGAAACTGGCAGAGGTGGAAAAAGCGGGCGGCTGAAATAAAATGAGAGCGGGCGGGCGCAAGCAAAGAGCAAGCCGGCAGAGGAGGAAAAAGCGGCAGACAGAGCCGCGGGAGAAGGCTGAGTGGATATTAAAGGCTGCAGGAATATGACGGGAGGCGTAATAACATTATGGCAACACAGGAAACGGACGATTTGAAACAGGCAGAGATTTTGGAAAAGGAAGTGGCACCGAAAAACCGTCCGGCACGCGCGGGCGGGGCAGTGCCGGTTTCCAAGGCGACCGCCAAACAGCGGGCGGCGCGCATCCGCGAGCTGCGGCGGCAGAAGGCGCCGGCTGACAAAACGCAGGAATTGCCGATGGACGAGGGCTCTTCCAAAATGTTTCTCCGGGTGACGGTGGCGGTGGCGGTGTTTTTGTTTGCGCTGACGCTGGCCGGGGTGTTGGGCATCAGCTCCATGTTTGAAAATTCGCGGCGGCAGGTCGTATCCAACTTTACGGTGCAGGTGCTGCCGCTTGCCAATGCCGAAGAGAGCCGCAAAGATTTGCTCAACGTGGTCGGCTTTTTGGAGAAATATCCCGATGTGGAAGAAGTTTCGGTTTTAAGCGATGCCGAATTGCGGGCGCTGCTGGAGCCGTGGCTCGGCAATAACGTGGACGTCAACGTGCTGCCGATACCGAAGCTGTTGGATGTGAAAATCAACCGGGCGGCGGAGTTTGACTATAAAAAGCTGGAAATGCGGCTGTCGGAAGTTTCGGCGCAGGCGGCCATCAATAACCATAACCTGTGGCTGGCGCGGCTGTTGAAATTTATCAATTCGCTTAAAGTTTTGGCGGTAACGGTGCTGGTGCTGGTGGCGGGGGGCTGTGTTGCGTCCATTGTCTATGCGGCGCGGACGAGCCTTAAAGTCCACCGCGATATTATCGCCATTTTGCACACGATGGGGGCGACCGACGAATATATCGCGGGCAACTATGTGCGGCAGATTATGCATGTGGCGGCGGCGGCGGGCGTTATCGGCGTGGTGGCAGCGGTGCCGGCGATTTTGATTGTCGGGCATCTGGCCGAGGGCATTGAAGCCGGGATTTTTAATGCAGCGGCGTTCGGTGCAGAGCAGTGGGTGATGATTTTGCTGCTGCCGTTTGCGGCGGCGGTGCTGGTGGCGGGGACATCTTACGCGACGGTGGTCAAGACGCTCAGGAATATGATGTGAGGTGGGGAAATTATGAAACTGTGGCACTATATGGTTGAGTTTTTGAGTCTGTGCGGGGCGCTTGTATTTTTTGCGCTTTTCTTTTATCAGACGACAAATAATATTTACCGAATCAATGGAACGTTTGCAGACTTTTCGCTCGCCGGCTGGGCGGCGATGTTGTTGGTGTGGGGTGCGGGACTGTGGCGTTATTTAAAACAACAGAAAGTCGGCGGACTTGTTTTTGCGGTGCAGGCGGCGGTTGTCTGCTGTGCATTTGATTGCTGGCGGCTGTTTATTTATGCGGCGGAATTGAAAATGAAGCCGTATATCCTGTGTATCGCCGTGGCTGAGGCTGTGGTGTTTTTAATTGCAGTGTTCGGGCGCTACAAACCGGCGGCGTTAAACGCGTTGGCGGCAGGGCTTATTGTGTTCGGCGGTTATTACATCGTGTATCCGGTTTTGTTACCGTTGCCGATAACGATGGCTATTGCGGTGTTGCTGATGTTGATTTATCCGCTGGTAACAGGGACGGCGAAAGCGCGCAAGCTTGCCGGCGGTGTATGGGCGGTGAGTTTGTTGCTGTTTGCCGGGGTACTGTTTAAGTTTTGGCTGAATGCGCCGGGGATACATTTTTATGAACGAGGGGTGGAGAAGCCGGCCAGAGAGGTTAAAGTCAGCGTGGTGGTGCCGGTTTACAACGCGGAAAAATTTCTCCGCCGGGGGTTGGACAGCTTGCGCAAACAGACGCTCAAAGACATAGAGATTATCTGTGTCAATGACGGTTCTACCGACGGGTCGGCAGCGATTTTGGCGGAATATGCGGCGCATGACAAGCGGATTAAGGTCATCACGCAGGAGAACCGCTATATCGGCGCGGCACGCAATCGCGGGATTGAGGCGGCGCGGGGCGAGTATGTCGGCTTTATGGATCAGGACGACTGGGTGTCGCTTAACTATTTTGAAGATTTATACAATGCGGCGAAGAAATATAACACCGATGTTGCGATTGCCGAACAAGTGTACGCTATAAGAGAGAAAAATACGAAATTACCGTTAAATCATCTGTTGGGTAAAACGGCAGAAGCGTTTGATACGGTCGGTGCCGGGCTTTACCGTCCGAGAAGGTATATTTGGGAAAAAATTTATCGGCGAGATTTTTTGAACCGGCATCAAATCCGGTTTCCGACGCTGCGGGCTTTGTATGAGGATTATAATTTTATGGTGCAAGTCTTGTTGTATGCGAAAAAAATTGCGGTGGCCTATTCGGGAGTATACTACTATTTTATGGATAGCGTGTCAACAAGCCGTTATGCCGTGCGCATTAATTGGAAAGGGGAAGAAATTTCCGAGCGGCGGTTTACATTGGATACGCCGCAGATGCAAATGTTTAAGGAAACTGATGCGTTGGTTGAGGCGGCGGATGTTGACGAGACGCATCGGCAAAGAATGCGGCAATATTGTGCGAAATACCGGCAGAAATATTTTGCTAATTTTAGTTCAATTTTGGCGCCGGAAGAACGCCCGTTATGGCAAAAAATGTGTCAGGAAGCGTATCCGGGGGAGAAGTTTGATTTTGAAGACGATATTTTTAACGATTCGCGATTGCTTTTGTTTTAGCGGCATTGGGGCAGAGGCATGATGAAAGCGGTACGGGAAGCGGTTAAGTTTTGGAGAGGGCGCAGCGGTTTTGTTTGGACAGCAGCGGTTGTTGCTGCTATACTTGGGGGGGTATTTGCTAAGATGTGGCTTGACACTCCGGGGATACGTTTTTATGAGGCGAAGATAACCGAACCGGCCAAAGAGGTTAAAGTCAGCGTGGTGGTTCCGGTTTACAACGCGGAAAAATTTCTCCGCCGCGGGTTGGACAGCCTGCGCAAACAGACGCTCAAAGACATAGAGATTATCTGCGTCAATGACGGTTCCACCGACGGGTCGGCAGCGATTTTGGCGGAATATGCGGCGCATGACAAACGGATTAAGGTCATCACGCAGGAAAACCGCTATATCGGCGCGGCACGCAACCGCGGGATTGAGGCGGCGCGGGGCGAGTATGTCGGCTTTATGGATCAGGACGATTGGGTGTCGCTTAACTATTTTGAAGATTTATACAATGCGGCGAAAAAGCATAACGCCGATATGGCGGTAACACCGCTGGTCAATAAAGTTAAAAAGGATTTGCCATGGTGGATGCGGGGCAGCTTTCCGCGTTGGAACGATATTTTCGGGGACGGAACGGTTGCTATTCCTTTGCCCAGCCGGCAAAAGGTGCGGAAATTGCTTACAGGCAAAGAAACGGTTGGCAGCGCGCAGCTGGCCGAGGCGGCGACTTTCGGTTTTATCTGGGAGAAAATTTACCGGCGGGCGATGTTAAAAGCGCATAATATCCGGTTTCCGGAATGCCGCTGTATGATTGATGACGCTTATTTCTTTTATACGGCGGGCTTTTATGCCGATAAGGCGGCGGTGGCGCCGGATACTGCTTATTATCTTTATCGGGCGGGGGCGACGACGTCCCAGGGACGGTATGAAAAACCGAACCGGCAGGAATTGGAAGTGTTGGCTGCACTTGTGGATTTTTATGACAAGGCTGATATGGCGATTGACAGTGCCCAAAGGTGGAAAAAGGATTTTTATGACTTTTTGCTGTTTACGTACGCTTATAATTACTACAATTTTTTACCGACGGACAAGGTGCTATGGCGGCAGTGGTGGCACGAGCTTTTGCCTGAAGTTGATGTGAGCAAGGCGGTGCAAGAGGACGAGGCTGATTCCGGTACGGGGGCGGTTTATGCGACGGTGGTCCGGACGCTGCGCAGCATTGGGGCAGAGGCAAGATGAAAGCGGTATGGGAAGCGGTTAAGTTTTGGAGATGGCGCAGCGGCTTTGTTGTAGCGGCGGCGGTTCTTTTCCTTATACTGGGGGGATTGGCTAAGATGTGGCTCGATACTCCGGGGATACGTTTTTATGAGGCGAAGATAACCGAACCGGCCAAGGCTCCGAAAGTCAGCGTGGTGGTTCCGGTTTACAATGCGGAAAAATATCTCCGCCGCGGGTTGGACAGCCTGCGCAAACAAACGCTCAAGGAGATAGAGATTATCTGCGTCAACGACGGCTCAACCGACGGCTCGGTAGCGATTTTGGCGGAATATGCGGCGCACGACAGGCGGATTAAGGTCATCACGCAAGAGAACCGCTATATCGGCGCGGCGCGCAACCGCGGGCTGGACGCGGCACGGGGCGAGTATGTCGGCTTTATGGATGCCGATGACACCGTGTCGCCGAATTACTATGCGGATTTATATAAGGCGGCGAAAAAGCATAACGCCGATATGGCGGTAACGCCGCTGGTCAATGTGGTTAAAAAGGATTTGCCGTGGTGGGTGCGGGGAGGCTTTCCACGTTGGAACGATATTTTCGGGGACGGAACGGTTGCCGTGCCCATGTCTAACCGCGAAAAGGTGCGGAAATTGCTGGCGGACAAAGAGGCGGTTGGCAGCGCGCAGCTGGCCGAGGCGGCGTCATATGTTTATATCTGGGAGGTTATTTACCGGCGGGCGATGTTAAAGGCACATAACATCCGGTTTCCGGAATGCCGCTGTATGACGGAAGACGGATATTTCTATTATATGGCGGGCTTTTATGCCGATAAGGCGGCGGTGGCGCCGGATACGGCTTATTATCTTTATCGGGCGGGGGCGACGACGTCCCAGGGGCAGTATAAAAAACCGAACCGGCAAGAGGCGGAAATGCTGGCGGAGTTGGCTGGCTTTTATAACGATTCCGGCAGGACTGATGACAGTGCACAAAGGTGGAAAAAGGATTTTTATGCTTACCTGCAGCTGATGTTTGCCTATGATTATTATAAATTTTTGCCGGCGGACCGGGCGCTATGGCGGCAGTGGTGGCACGAGCTTTTGCCTGAAGTTGATGTGAGCCAGGCGGTGCAAGAGGATGAGGCAGATTCCGGTATGAGGGCGGTTTATGGGTCGCCACGGCGAAATGCAACTGACGTTGCGCGCCTCGCGATGACTAAAGAGGAGGGGGCAATTGACGTTGCGCGCCTTGCAATGACTAAGGAAGATAGCGTGCCGACAAGAGAAGAAAAAGCAGGTGCGGGGCAGCATGAAACCGGCTCCGGTGCAGTTCAGGAGCTTGAAAGAAAGGCAGGTGCAGGGCGATGAAGCATAAGCTGTTGGTTATGGCCGTGTTGGGCTGGTTTTTGCTGTTTCTGGCCTGGCTCGGGGGATTTTTGATTTTCAACCGGACGGTGTTTGCCTATGTGCAGCCGCGGGCGGTAGGGCATTGCCTGCGTTTCGGCGCGGAAGGCGACGATTGCCGGGTGGCGGAAAAAGCGGCGGCGGCCGATAAGCTGGCGGCGGAATATGCCGGGGCGCTGTTTAAGGACAAGGCGGCGGGGCAGGCGGATTTTGTGCCTTATCGGGATTATGGGGCGGTTTATGGATCGCCACGGCGAAGTGCAACCGGCGTTGCGCGCCTCGCGATGACTAATGAGGAGGGGGCAACCGGTGCAGCGCGCCTCGCGATGACTAAAGAGGCGGGGGCGCCGGCAGGAAAGAAAGATGGCGCGGCAGGGGAAAAAGAATATGAGAACAAAAAAAGAACAAGCGGTGCAGACGGCGATGTGCGGCTGATTGCCCTCTATCTGCCGCAATTCCACCAGTTTGCCGAAAATAACCGCTGGCACGGGCGCGGCTTTACCGAGTGGACGAATGTTACCGCCGCCAAACCGATGTATGCCGGGCATTACCAGCCAAAGCTGCCGATTGATGTCGGCTTTTATGACCTGGCGCACGATGATGCCATGCGGCGGCAGGTTGAACTGGCCAAAAACTACGGCATTGACGGGTTTGCTTTTTATTACTACTGGTTTGCGGGCAAAAAGCTGATGGAAAAGCCGGTTTATAATTATCTGGACAATCCGGCGCTGGATTTGCCGTTTTGCCTGCATTGGGCCAACGAAAACTGGTCAAAACGCTGGGACGGCGGCAACAGCGAACTGTTGATTGAACAGACTTTTTCACGCGAAGATTTTGCGGCATTTGCCCGCGATTTGCTGCCGTTTTTCAAAGACCCGCGCTATATCCGCGTCAACGGGCGGCCGCTGTTTATCGTCTATCGCCCGGAAAGCATCGGCAAGGCGCTGTTTAAGGATTTTGCCGCCTATCTGCGCCGCTTCGGGCGCGAAAACGGGGTTGGGGAGCCGTATATCATCGCTACCAAGGCGTTCGGCTTTTTTGACAATCCGGGCGATTGGGGGCTGGATGCGGTGATGGAGTTTGAACTTAATAATATTTTCGGGCTGCGTACCAAAGAGATTACACCGATTGACGATAAGGCTTTCTTTACGGTTTATGACTGGGGCGAATATGTCCGCGCCGGCAAAATGAAACGCAGCTATGCGCACAAGACTTTCCATACGGTTTTTCCGCGCTGGGACAATACGGCGCGCAAAGCTTACAGCGGGGCGCTTGTCTTTGAAGGCAGCACGCCGGAGGTTTACGGAATGTGGCTGGACTATGCGGTCAAAGATACGCGCGGCAAGCTTGCGGGCGATGAAAGGCTGGTGTTTATCAATGCGTGGAACGAGTGGGCTGAGGGCGCAATGCTGGAACCGGACCGCCGCTACGGCTATGCTTATCTGGACGTTACAAGGGCGGTCAAAGACGGGCGTTTCAGCCCGGAGCCGGAAACGCCGCCGGCGGGAATTGCCGTTTTGACCGGCGGGAAAAACCGGATTGCCAAGGCGGTGGAACTGCTGAACCGCGGCTGGGGCGAAAGGCTGCTGATTTCCGGCGTGCAGGCGGGGACAACGCTCAGCCTTATCGTGTCGCGGCCGGATGTCCGGCTGGAAAGCGGGCAGCCGATTGATTTGGGCTATAAGGCGCGCGATACGGTCGGCAATGCGCGCGAGGTGCGGGCGTGGGCGCAAAAGCACGGCATGGACGAGCTGTTTGTGGTGACGTCGTTTTACCACATTCCGCGCAGCCGGCTGGAGCTGGAACACGAAATGCCCGGCATGAAAATGCATTTTGTGGCGGCAGATACGCCCGATGTGGCGCGCGAGTGGTGGAAAAACAAGAATAGCTTGCTTTTTTTGGCGGCGGAGTATACAAAGTTTTTGCTGGTTTATGTGCAATATAAAATTTTAGGGTTATGACGATGATGCTTTTTTTACGTTCACTGGCGGCCAACCTTTATTTTTATCCGGCGATGGCGCTGGGATTTCTTATCAGCCTGCCGGTGGGGCTGGTGTCGCGCCGGGCGATGATTGATATGTGGGATAAACATCTGCACCGGCTTATCTGGAACGGCATGCTCAAACTTTGCGGCATTACGATTGAAGTGCGCGGGAAAGAATATATCCGGCCGGGGGTTATCTTTGCCAGCAAGCACGAATCGGCGTTTGAAACCTATTCTTATACTGATATTATCCCACATTCGGTGTTTGTGCTTAAAAAAGAGCTGACCTATATTCCGCTGTTTGGCTGGGGGCAGGCTATGTATGGCATGATTCCGGTTGACCGCGGTGCCGGGGCAAAGGCGATGAAGGGAATGCTCAAAGAAGCAAAAAAGCGTGTGGCAGAGGGGCGGTCGGTTATTATCTTTCCCGAGGGGACGCGTTGCAAGCACGGGCAGGTCAAGGGCTATAAATCCGGCATTGTCTTTTTGGCGGAGGGTTTGGATATGCCGGTGGTGCCGGTGGCGCTTAATTCTGACCTCGTGTGGTCCAAGGGGGCATTCCTCCGGCGGCCGGGCAAGGTGGTGTTTGAGTTTTTGCCGCCGATGCGGGTGCAGGATTATGCCGGCAAAAAAGAATTTATGGCGGCGCTGCAGGAAAAGATTGAAACCGCCTGCGCCAAGCTGGGATAGCGGTGGCTGCGCCACGGGCGTAAGGTTGTCCTTTGGGGCGCGGGTGTGATTTTGCGGCTATGGATTGCCACGGCAAACGTTGTTTGCTTTGCAATGACTGGAGAAAGGGGAACCTTGCAATGACTGGAGAAAGGGGAATGTAACGGTCGGAGAAAAAGAAGGGGTGTGCAATTTTGGACGGGAAAAAGATTCAACATACACAAATGCAACACGGCATTATCGGCGGAGAAAGGCAGGAACCGGACGGGCTGGCCGTTTATATCCATTTTCCCTATTGCCGCAGCCGCTGCCCTTATTGCGATTTTTTTCGTGCTCTGTTGCCGCGGGTGTTTGACGAAGAGGCGCTGTTGCAGCGCTATGCGGATGACCTGGCCTATTTTGCAACGTTGTGCGGCGGGCGGCGCGTAACATCCGTCTTTTTTGGCGGGGGGACGCCGTCGCTGCTGGCGCCGCAGAGCATTGAACACGTTATCGGCGAAATCGGGCGGCATTTTAAACTTGACGCCGGGGCGGAAATTTCGCTGGAGGCTAATCCGAATACGTTTGAAAGGGAAAAATTCCTTGCGTTCCGGGCGGCGGGGATTAACCGCCTTTCGCTCGGGGTGCAGGCGCTTTCCGCGGCGGGGCTGAAGTTTCTCGGGCGGACGCACGGCGTTGACGACGCATTGCGGGCAATGGAGCTCGGGGCAGCGGCGTTTCCGAAATTTTCCGTTGATTTAATCTATGCGCGCCCGGGGCAGCAATGGGAAAGCTGGCAGCAGGAAATTGATACCGCGCTTTCGTTCGGGCTGAAACATATTTCCCTTTATGAACTGGCGATTGAAGAAGGGACGGTTTTTGCCAAGAAAAATATTCGGGCGGCAGACGAGAAAACGTCTCTAACCCTCTATAAACAAACGGTTTCTTATTTGCGGGAAAGGGGGTTTGCCCGCTATGAGGTGTCAAACTTTGCGGCAACGCGCCTTGACGAATGTGCGCATAATCTGGTATATTGGCGCGGCGGCGACTATATCGGCATCGGCGAAGGGGCGCACGGGCGCATCAGAACAGCCGGCAAAGGCGGTTCAACGCTTTCCGTGGCGGCGGGCGGCGGTTCCGAAATTTGGGCGGCGGCAGACGGGCGGCTCAGCGAACGGCTTTTGCCGGAAGAACGTGCGGAAGAACTGGTGCTGCTCGGGTTGCGCCTGGAAGAAGGGATTGATGCCGAGGCGTTTTATCAGGCGTGCGGCATAAAATTATTTGACTATTTGTCAAAAAAAATGACAAAAAGGCTTGCGCAATTAAATTTATTGTGTTATGATGAGCGCAACATTAGACTTACGGACAAGGGTTTTCCTTTGCTGGATGAAATTATTTTAGAGTTAGTAAGTTAGTTTTTTTTTTACAATCAGAGTTTTTTAGGCAAAAATTTTGGCACGGCGTTACCGCGGGCGGAATTTTTGTACGGACTTTTTTTAGGAGATTTTTGAAATGAAAAAATGTTTGGTGGTTGTGTTTGCTTTGTTAATGGCCGGATGTTGCTGCGACCCGTCGTATGTGCCGAGCTATCGCCGCGATAATGTGCAGGCAGATGTCCGGACGTATCAATATCAGCCGCGGCAGCAGGAAGTTACTTATACTTATTATCGCGCGCCCAAAGGGCAGGTTATGCATGTGGCCGGGTTTGATATCCAGCAGGGACAGCAGATGCGCGATTTTTTTGATGATTTTGAAGAGCCGATGCATGCCCGCTATATCGGCAACAATACCGTGCGCTGGACGTATTATGTGG
Source organism: uncultured Alphaproteobacteria bacterium (assembly GCA_944391435.1). Taxonomy (GTDB): domain Bacteria; phylum Pseudomonadota; class Alphaproteobacteria; order RF32; family CAG-239; genus CAG-267. Next base: position 12,554 of record CALXTP010000055.1, read on the forward strand.
ATTATCAGCCCGATGACGAAGGCGAAATCGTGCGCTATTGCGAGCTTGAGGACTATGCACCGCACAGCCTGTGCCGCCTGACGGTGGAATTTTACCGGACATACGTGACGACCGCATACAGCGACTGCTATTAGTACAGGCGGTGCCCGCGCCAGTGCCGGCGCCAGTGCCCGCGCCAGTGCGCGCCGCACGGGCAATGTTTTGTCCTTTGTAACGAGAGTAAGTGTGAGAGGCGGGGATGCATGTTTCCCGCCTTTTTTGTTGCGTGCAGGGGGATGGATTGCCGCGGTGCGCGCCGGTGGCCGCGCCAGTGGCAGCGCCAGTGCCCGCGGCAGTGGCAGCGCCACCTGCAACGATTGTCCTTTGTAACTTGAGAGAGAGGGGGAGGTGTTGCGGGATGGATTGCCGCGCTCACGTTGTTCGCTCGCAATGACTAAAAAAGAAAGGTATCAACCGCTCGCAATGCCGGAGGGAGAGGGGTATGCCGGAGGGAGGAGGGGTATGCCGGAGGGAGAGAGGTATGCCGGAGGGAAGAGGGGTATGCCGGAGGGAACCCATCGGGATGGAAAGGGGCTCAGGTTGACCGGGAAAAGGCGCAAAGGGCGGGCTAGCCGGCGGCGCGTTGTGCTTCCGGCGGGCAAGACGCTTCATCGGCGGCGGCACGGCGTTTTCTGGTTTCGGCCATGGCAGCGACAAATTCCGGCATCTTCCCGATTTCGCTGACGGTCTTTTCCAATTTCAACCGCCAGTTCGGATATTCGTCTATCGTGCCGGGGGCGTTGTCCAGCTTTTGCTGGGCGCAGATGTCGCACAACCGCAGCAGGTATAAGGCGCTGTTGGTTTCCGCCCCGTAGGCGATGACCGGCTTTTCTATCCCTTCCGGCACTTTTTCGCCGCGTTCGGCGGTTGCTTCCATTTCTTTTTGCAAGCCGGGCGCCAGCAGGCCTTTGGCGGCGAAAGCTTTTATCATATTGAGGCGGTCTTTGCGGCGGCCGTCCAGATTTTGCCGGTATTGCCCGTCGTTGACATACAGCCCGCAACGCCTGAATACTTCTATATCCTCATTGGTCCAAAAGCCGGCGGCTGTCGCCTGGTCGTGCGTGGATGATTGAGCCAGCGACATATACAAATATTTTTCCGGCGTGATGAAAGTCCCGTCTTTTTCTTTTTGGCGGAAGAAAACTTTGTATGATAGCAGCCCGTGTTCGGCCATGTATTCGCGGAAGCCCTCCGGCACGGTGCCCAAATCTTCGCCGATGACAAGGCAGCGGCGGCGGTTGCTTTCCAGCGACAAAATGGCTGTCATGGCCTTGATGTCATAATAGACATACGCGCCCTGGACGACCGGGTTGCCCGGGGCGAAAAAGCCCCAGAACAGGCGGCGCAGGCCCATGGCGTGGTCAATGCGCAGGGCGCCCGAATACTGCATATTTTCCTGTACCAGGCGGATAAACGGGCGATAATGCTGTTTTTGCAATGCAAACGGATGGTACGGCGTGAAGCCCCAGCTCTGCCCGCGCGGGCGCATCGGGTCTGCCGGCGCGCCGATGCCGGCGTCCAGAACATAGGCGGACGGGTTTTCCCAAACTTCTGCCCCGTTTGAGGCCGCGCCTATCGGCATATCGGTATAAAGCCCGATTTTCATGCCGAGAGAGAGAGCCAGCTCCTGGGTTGATTTTAACTGCAAATCCGCCAGCCAGTGGCAATAAGCATAAAAATCCATGCGCGGGCGGCTGTTGTTGCGTACGGAGGCCGTTTGCGGCGAAGATATGTCGCCGGTGCCGTCCTGCCAATAACGCCAGAAGGTTTCTTCCGGGTGCCTTTCCAACAAGGTTTCAAACAGGCAGAGGTTTTCCAGCTCTTCGCCTTTGGCGCGCTTGTATGCGGCAAAGGCTTCTTTGCGCTCGGCCGAACCTTCGGCACGGAAAGTGTCAAACATCATTTCCAGCAGGCGGCGCTTTAGCCCCAGCACGGCAGAGTATTCAACCTCCGGTGCGGCGTTCAGGCGCTTGATTTCGGCGGCAACCGACGGTTCGGCAATGAATGCCTTTACCGCTGATGAGGCTTTAAAATCCGGCTCTTCCTGCAAATTCAGATAAACGTAGTTGATAAACAGGCGGCTGATGGTGCGGTAGGGCGAAACGTCGCCTTTGAGCGCGGCGGTAACGGGCGAGGGGAGCATTTGCGGGCTCATGATGCCGAGCGGGCTGATGCCGACGGCATCGCCGCCGTTTTGGGCCGTGATGCGCACCAGCTCTTTTAAACAGCCGAAGTCGCCGATGCCTAGAGAATCTTCCGAACGCAAAGCGTAGAGCATTGCGGATATGCCGCCCAGGTGCTGCCCCTGTTTTAAAAATTCCGGCTGCCAGCACATATCCGGCGCGATAATCAGCAGGGAACAGGCCCTTTCTTCTTCGCCGCCGCGGGTGCGGGCGCAGACGTCATAATAGCCGCAGGGCAGGCCGGCAACTTCGGCCGTTTGGCCGCCGGCAACGGCATGACTCCAGACCGTATTGCCTTTTTCATCGCTGATTTCTATTTCGCAAGTGCTGTTGCATTTGGGGGTAAGAACGACGGATTCGCTGGCGTAAAAAGGCATGACATCCGGCAGCAGGGGCTCTTTTTTCAGGGCGGCGAGCGAGGCTTCGCGCTGTTGTTCCGTTTCGCCGGCTATGCCCATGGCCCGCAGGAAAAAGCCGCGCACGTCGTCGCTGGTATATCGCTCGGTGCCTGTCTTGTCCGTGTATGATGATGAGATGCCTGCCGCTTCGGCCAATTCCTTTAATGTTACCATGCCTGCTCCTTTTTTGTTTCGGTTTTTTCTGACATTGCTTTTGTATTTCCTGCGCTTTCGGAGGTGTTTTCGGAGTTTCCGCCCCTTTTTATTTTTCCGCTATATGACGCGCGGGTATTTTAGGAAACGGATTGGAACTAAACAAGAGTTTTTTTTTGTTATCAAATATTATTTTTTGCCTTTCGTTGTTATCCCTTTGTTTAGCGACTATTTTATTTTTTTTCACACGGGGCGGTTGTCGCATAATGTTAATAAACAGCCTTTAAAGATTGTGCAACCGAACCCAGGGTTTAAAAAAAACAGTGTTAAAAAATTAACAACAGTAAGAAAAGGATAAAAATAATGAACAATCCCAATTTATTTGACTATTTGCAAGAATGCCGCTGGTTCGGGCTTAAAGAAGATATCCGCCGCGGCAATATCAGCGATATCAGGCTGGAAAAGCTTTCTTTTGATAACGGCAATAAGCTGTTTTGCCTGGGCGAGGCCATGATGGCAAGCGGCGAAAAGCGCTATTTTTCCATGCCGCTGGTATTAAAGGGCGCCATGGGTGGCGGGCAGAGGCTGCTGGTGCTGGACGGCGGGGTTTATGCCGATGCTTCGCTGGAGCCGGATTTTTGGCAGAGCCTTAACCGCATGATGCGCGATAACGGCGGCAAAGTGCAATTTCCGAACGGGTGGACGTTTGAATATGACGGCTTTGGCGGCATCCCGCTGCCGGAAGGAAACGAGGCGGCGGAGTCCAGGCCGCTCAACGTGGAACAGAGCAATACCACCATCAATGTCGGCAACGGCATGCTGGCGTTTAAACTGGAGAGGATGCTGGAGTTTGCGCCCGAGGTTAATTCCGAATTTGAAATGAATGAAAAGCTGATGCGCGAAAAATGCAGCGTGATGCCGCGCACCTACGGCGGTTTTATCTGGCGGCGCCCCGACGGGCAGCAGGCCGCCGGCGGTATTGTGCAGGAATATGTCAAAAACCGCGGCGATATGTGGAACTTCCTGCTGGATTATCTGGAAAAGAAACTGGAAAAGCATTATTTGCACCAGATGCCGCTGACAGCCAAAAACAGTCCGGAATTTATGGAGCTGATGCACAACCTCAGCAGCAAGACGCAGGAAATGTCCGAATGCCTTTCCCGCCCCGACAGCAATCCGAATTTTACGCCGGAACCTGCCGATGCTTCTTTTGCGCGCAGCTACGGGAAACAGATGGAAGTGCTGCTGTACCAGGTCAAGCGTACCATCCAGCAGAATATGGAACGCCTGCCGGAGCCGGCATTGACGCAGGCCGAAAAGCTGCTTAAAAACTGGGACGAAACGACCAGTGATTTTGTCGGCAGGCGTTTTGACGCCATCAGGCAAAGCGGCTATCAGGGCAGCTTTATTACCCGTGTGCACGGCGATTTCCATCTCGGGCAGGTTATGGTGACGCCGGAGAAGGATTTGCGCTTTATTGACTTTGCCGGCGAACCGGCCCTGCCGATGGAACAGCGCAAACAAAAACATATTGACGTGCGCGATATTGCCGGCATGTACCGCTCTATAAAAGGGTATCTCGGCGCGGTTGCCGTGGAGAATTTTGCCGCTAAAGCGCAAGATGCCGAAGTGGCACAGCGGCGCAAACAATGGGCACAGAAAGCCATTAAGCCGCTGATTGACAGCGCGTCCGAGGTTTTTCTGGGCGACAGGAAAATGAGCGAGCCGTGGCTGGGGTTGGAAATTTTGCGCAAAAACCTGTATGAGGTCAATTATGAGGTCGGCAACCGTCCGGAGATGGCGTATGTGCCCATCAGCGGGCTGTTTGAACTGCTGCCGACGCAAAATACGGGCGCGGCCAACGACAATGTCCTTGCCAAATTCGGCAAAGACGGGACTGGGCTGCAGGCCGGATAAAGCCGGCTGCCGCGGCTGGTGTTCGCTATGGTTTGCGGTTTTGCGGGGCAGGGTGCCCTGCGGTGCGGACGGGCGGCATTTCCGGCGCGGCGTGCAGTTTTGCGCCAAGGCCGTTGCCTGCTCCGGCAGGTGGCGGCAGGGCGGGGTTTGCCTGCCTTAAATAACAATTTTGCGGGCGGCGGCCCGGTTGCGGCCGGTTTGGCTGCGGGCGGCTGCTTATAAGGTTGCGTGTGTTCCGGGGTGCCGGAATACACGAAGGAGAGGTGTTGCCGTTTTTTGGGGATTGTTGACGGCAACGCCTTTTTTTGTGGTTTTGGCGTTTTTGGGGGCTTTTACATTCATGGCAGCCTTTTTCTTATCTCCCTTTTATATCCGTTTTTTGTATCTGTTTTTTCGGGGCGGGGTTGTTTTTGCATCGGCAGCGCTTATATTGCGGGAAAAGGCAATTATAAAGCAGGCAGGGGAATAGCCGGCAAGGAGGGGAAACAATATGGAAAAAAGGGCGGAACGGCAGCAAGAGGGCGTAAAAACGGTGCAACCAAACCCGGCGGAATTAAAGATAACAGAATTAGAGCGGGCGGAACGGAAACCGGCGGAATTAAAGAGGGCGGAACGGGAACGATACGGGCGGCAGGGATACCCGGCACCGGCGGCTTTGTGTCTGGCGCTGGCGGTTCTGACATCCGGCTGCCATTGGTCGCGCGAAACGGAAACGGCGTATCAGATACAGGGCATTTATGCCTATAAAGGGCAGAGCGTTGCTGATTTGTGGGAGGCAAACGGTGCGCCGAACGTGGTCAAAAACCTTGGCGATAATACCGTGATGTGGGTCTATTATACCAATTACCGCCCGGTCGGCGGCGGCGAAATTATCTCTTATAATATGCCGGCGGGCGGCTATAACGGCGGGACGGGCAATATGCCGCCGGCGGGAAGCATGGGGACGCGCGCGACGGGGTTTTATAATGACAACGGCTATGGCGCGCCCGGGACAAATAGCCCGGGCAACTATAATAACAATGCCGGCAACGGCTATGGCGGCTATGCTTCCGGCGGCGTTTCCGGCTATGGCACGGGCGGCGGAAATTCTTCATCAAACGCGACAAGCTGCAGCGTCAAAGTTATGATTAA
>CALXTP010000056.1 GCA_944391435.1 uncultured Alphaproteobacteria bacterium
CCTGCGCCGGTCTATTTTTTGATAAACCCGGTAACACGCTCCAACACGCCCTGCATTTTGGAAATGATAATGCCGTAATTGGTAATGGGCACCTGCTGCTTTTTGCATTCTTCAATTCTGATTCGTATTTCGTTGCGGTGCAGCATACAGCCGCCGCAATGGATAACCAGCGCATAATTATCCAGCACTGCCGGAAAATCATACCCGCTGGCCCAGTGGAACTCCAGCTTTTTGCCTGTATATTGCAACAGCCAGTTCGGGATTTTGACCCGTCCGATATCGTCGCAGGTAATATGGTGCGAACACCCCTCGGCAATCAGCACCTTGTCGCCGTCTTTAAGCGTATCAATCGCCGCCGCCCCGGCCAGTTGCGTTTCAAAATCGCCTTTATGGCGGGCAAACAGGGTAGAAAACGTCGTCAGCGAAATATCTTCGGGCACGGCCGCCGCCACTTCTTTGACCGCCTGGCTGTCGGTAATGACCAGCGCCGGTTTTTCCGCCAGCTTGCCGAGCATTTCCGCCGTTTCTGTTTCTTTTGCCACCACGGCCGACGCGCCGGAATCCAGCACTTCGCGCAACACCTGCACCTGCGGCAGGATAAGCCGCCCTTTCGGCGCCGCCAAATCCACCGGCACCACCAGCATAACCACATCATGCGGCTTGATAATATCTGCCACCAGCGGTTTTTCATCGGTAAACGGTCGCAGTTTTTCAACCAGCTTTTCGCGCAGCCTGTCCATGCCCATGCCGGTTTTGGCCGAAACCATCACGCCGTTATAAATATCCATCACCGCCTGGTTAAAATTATCGGGCTCATATTCATCGCAAAAATTAAACACCGTAATAAACGGCACGCGCCTGCGGCTGAGTTTGGTAATATAATGCTCATAATCGGCATTGATGCCGCCTTTGCCGACCACCAGCATAACCAAATCGGCGCGCCGCATGATTTTTTTGGTCGCCTGCACTCTCTGTTCGCCGAGTTCGCCGGCATCGTCCAGCCCCGCGGTATCATAAAAGCACACCGGCCCCACCGGTATCAGTTCAAAAGCCTTGGCCACCGCATCGGTTGTCGTCCCCGGCTGGTCAGAAACAATAGAAACGTCTTGTCCGGTCAAACGATTTAAAAGTGTTGATTTTCCCGCATTGCGGTTGCCAACAATAGCCACGGCCAGACGCACGCCGCCGGGAGCTGTTTTATCAATTTGCACTGCCATTTGAGCAATCCTTTATTCTTAAAAGTTTAGTTCACAATATTTTTGTTATAGGGTCCGGCCGCTGTCCGCATGCCGATATGCCGTCCGCGCCGTTATTGCGGCCAGCCGGCAACGGCCTTGGCAAAGTCAACGTCGTTCAGGTTTTCCGGCAGCACCAGCCCGTATTTGTGCCTTGCGGTAAACAACACGGAAAGCGGCGCATAAAAACGCCCGTATGCTGCAAACCACGGCACTGCGTTGAGCCCGTTTCCGGAAGCATCAATCCGCACCACCCTGATGCCGCTCCGGGCAAGCTGGGACAATGCCGGCCGGTTAAACAGCGACTTCGGCGAATAATCCGCTTCCACGGCCACCAGCAGCGGCACGTCAAAACCGCCCTCTGCCGAACCTGCCGCCAGTACAGCCTCTGCCGCATCACCAGCCATCGCCCCGGATACATCTCCGGCAACCGCCGCCATCGCAGCCTCTGCCGTGCCTGCCGCTTTGAGGCCGGTCAGCTTCAGCCCGCCGCCAGCCAGCAAAAACCAAATCAGGACAGCCGCCAGCCAATGCCTCTGCACCCGTTCAAAAACCAGCCTTCTGCGCGTTTCCGAACGCACCTGCCGCGCTGCCTCGTCCGCCGCCAGCGGAAAAACATACCATAAGAAAAACAGCAATGCCATTCCCGCCGCCAGCCCGACAGCCGCCCAAATGCCGAAACCGGCACCGGCAACCCAAAGCAGCCAAGCCAGATAAACCCCGTTGTATGCCACATTGCACCGCCGGAATCCTTCTAAAGGATATACGAAACGCGACCGCAAAGTCAATACTAAAAGTGTAAAAACAGCAATTCCGCACCAAATAAGTGCATAACTCCGCCACATTTGCCCGGCACTGCCCGCAATCCACGCCGCGCCTTCCGCAGAAGGGAGATTCCCCGCCGCCACTTGGCTGCCGGAAAAGATTTCCGGCGATTCGGGCGGGATAAACGCGCCGCCGGCCGTCAAGCCGGAAAGTGCCTCAGGTTTAAGCGCCCCCGGAAAGGCCATGCCGAGCAAAACCGTAAACAGCCCCGCCGCCAACCCGCGCGGCATAAATTTTTTCAGCGGGCGGAACAATTCCGAATTCATATAGCCGAGCGATTCGGCAAACAGCGGCATCATAACGGCCGCAGCCGCCGCAATCAGCCACGGATTTTGATACATCTCGCCGAAATAGCGCCCCCGCAGCCACAGGGCAGACAGAGCCAGCCCCGCCGCCGCACCGGCGGCATACCAAAAAGCAATACGCCGGCGGTCATTGCGCGTCCACATCTGCCGCACCAGTTGAAAACAAAGGTAAAACCCTCCCGGCATCAACATCATCAACACGCCATACCAAAACAGGGCCGGCAGTTCCGGCGCCGGTATTGCCACGGCGCGCCGCCCTTCGCCGGATAACGGCCTTTCCGCATATTCAGCTCCGTCCTCAGCCGCCGCAAACGGCAGGCTTTCTTTCTCCCCGGACATCGCACGCGGCCGGTTTCCATCTTCTCCCGCCACTGCCGACGCTCGCCCATCTTTTTCTTTAGCCACTGCCGACGCCCGCCCATCTTTTGCAAGCGGCTGGCTTTCTTTTTCTTTAGTCATTGCGAGCGGTTGGCTTGTCCAACCGCGTGGCAATCCGCCTCCGCCGATACCGGCTCCTCTCTCCTCCGAAACATCAGTTTCGCCGCCCGCATATTCGGGCTTCATCACCGTCCGCAACTTTTCCGTATCGTTAAAAGAAGCGCTGACCGCAATTTCCCCGAGCTCCGGCACGCTTCCGCCGCCATGCGCCGCCCGCACCCGGAAAACCGCCCGCACGTAATCATCGCCGATTTCATAACGCGGCGCCAGAAAATTCGTTCCCGCCGCATCTTCCGCCATCACCGCCACATTGCTGAACGAACGCGTCGCTGCAAATTCCACCGCCAGCTCTTGCTTCTCCGGCGAATAAACAGCCTTGGACGGTTGGACATGTTTGCTTTCCCGTTCGGGCAGATGGGCAACCCCCTGCATCACATAGTTATAATAAAGAGAAATATCCGCCTCCGCCGATGCCGGCAGCGTCAGCCCGTGATGCGTCTGCACCGGCACGCAGCTCCCGTCTGCCCGGCACAGCGTAAACCGGAAGCTCCCGGCAAAGCGCAAAGATTTGGATGTATCCGCCCGCACGATTTCAATCGGAAAGAGCACCGTCCCGGCCAAAATCCGCTTGGCAGCGCCATCTTTTTCCACCCCCGACGCCAACGGCTGATACAGGCGGTAGCTTTCCACATTGCGGCTGCCCTCTTCCGGCAGCCCGCTTCCCCGTGCCGCCTGTTCCATACCTTCCGCACCGCCGATATATGCCGTACCGGGCGCAATTTCCCCGCCCGATTCGGCCAACACAAAAGCCGGGCGCCCGTCCGGATTGAGATAATCGCCTTTAATATACATGCCTTCGGGCAGTTTGACTTCCAGCACGCCGTAAATTTTCTTCTTATCGCCGAGTTTGGCCGTATCCGCCAGCAGCCTTGCCGCAATGCCGTTGCCGAGCCGGACCGGCGTTTCATCTGCACCGTCGCGGTACGTAGGCATTTTGCCGATAGCTTTCATAAAGCCGTAAAAATCAAATCGCAGCAACGCCAGGGCAACCTCATCGGTATTATAGGCCTCCGGCGAAACATAATTGCGATCGCGCTGCCGTACCGGTTCGCCGAACTCCCCCTTGTCATATTCCAGATATTTAAACGGGCGGTAACGTACCTGATATTCCCCCGGTGCCGAAAGTTTGCGCAAATCCTCTTCGGCGCGGGCATATTCGCCGTCCGCCGCAACAATAGGCGCATTTTTCGGCAACAGGCTAAGCGCTTTGATTTTTTGCTTGAGCTTGTCCACCACATAATCGTATTTTCTTTTCCAAACAACCGCCGACCGCAACACCGGCTCCACCTTTTGCAGTGTTTCAACATCGGTTGCCGGATATGCCAGCTGCAAAAAGCCGAGCATGCTCTGGTTCAGCTTATCGCCGGCAAACAGCTTGTCCGCCACAAACGGCAACATGATAAGTTTGCCCAATTCATTGTTGATACG
>CALXTP010000057.1 GCA_944391435.1 uncultured Alphaproteobacteria bacterium
CACGCGGAACCGCCCTTTGGCGCTAATATAAACGCAACTTCTTAACAAATAAATACCGGCCGGCAAAAAAATGTACAAAAGCGTATGTAATTGCCTCCCGTTCTTCTTTCTCCCTTGCTTTCCCGGCGCCCGCCTTACCGCCCCGCCGGTCCATCCTTCTCCGCCATTCTTCCCGTACGCTCTCTGCCCCTCTCCGCACCATTGTCCCACTGTGCCTCACCGTCCCTTCTTTGCCGTGGCACCCGCCGCTCCATCTTCCCCGTTCCCCTCTCTTTGTTTCCCTCTCCCCACACCCGCTCTTTACCTAAGGCATCTCCTCTTTCCGCCCCCAGGAACCGTTGCACAAGCCTTTTTTTCATTTGCTTTTTTAAAAACAGCGGGCTAAAATCATAACAATTCCTCGTACGGCCAAAACTCCCGCCGCACGCAGTTTTTTATCTGCCAACAACAAAGGAGACGCCATGTCCTACATCAAAGGAACGCTTTCGGAAGACGAACAGATTAAAGAACATATCACCCTGCATTGGCTGAACTTTCTGCCCGCAGCCCTCTTTGCGCTGATAGCGATGGTCTGCGCGCTGATAGGCTACATCCAGCAGCAAAACGGCGAATTGCCGACAGCCTATGCCGCCGCGGCATTGTTTTTCATACTGAGCCTGTACATATACCTGCCGCTGGCAGCAGTGGAAATGGCGGTAACCAACAAGCGCGTGATATGCAAAAAGGGCATTGTCAGCGTCCACTCCGAAGAACTGTACAACGGCAAAGTAGAGTCCATAGAAATCCGCCAGTCCATCATGGGGCGCCTGTTCGGCTACGGCACCATTTGTTTTTCCGGCACCGGCGATTCCACCGTGGAATTTGTAGACATTGACAACCCGCGTGAAACCAAAGCCCGCATAGAAACCATCGTCTACAATCCGGAAAACCGCTGACCTTGCCGGGCGCCGTGCCGGCAGAGCACCGCACAAGCACACCGGCATCGGGCAAATCGGCTTTTTGCAGCGTTTACTTCCACTCTCCCGTTTTAAGGGCATACGCGATTCGCCTGGTTCTTTTCGGTGCCCGGCGCGCATATTTACAAACAATGCATTCAAACGCCGCCATGACAAAATTCCGCCGCGCCAGGTTTCGCCGCAGCCGCCGGAGTTTTTTAAACCCTTTCGTCCCGGATTGAAAACACATATCCACCAGCGCATATTGCCGTTCTTCGCCTAATTCTTCAAATCCGGGCACCATTTTTTTCAAAGCTTCAAAATAGCGGCGGATATCATTGCGCAGTAACATTTTTGCCGCATTGGGCACTATGCCGTGCATATAATCGCCGAGCGCCCTCTTTTCCTCCTGCGTCGGCGGATTTTCATCAAGATTGCGCCCCGCGCCGATAAAAAGCCCGCCCGCCGCGCCGCGATAAGGCATCAAATGCAGCCCTTCGTGTTCAATCAGCCGCCCGCACCATTTTTCCATATCATACATCGTTTGTTCCTCCCGACAAAAATTTCTAAAAACAGCTTTAAAATTTCAAAAAAAAGCCGGAAAAATCCGGCCATCTGCATCTCTTGCAGATACAAAAAAATCCCTTGCGCTGAGGCAAAGGTACTGTTTCAATCCGCATTTCCTGCAGATACAAAAAAAAGCGCCCTGCCGAAAAGCAAAGACGCCCAAAATTTCGCCACCGCCGCACAAAACGCGCCCGGACGGCAACCGGCCGTACCCGAAAAAATTTCCCGAACCGGCATAAAGGCATAAAAAATAAAAAAAAGCCCGCCACATAAAATGCAAAGGGCTCCGGATACAAAAAAAGCCCGCCGCCGGCGAGCCTTCTCCATTCTGCCGTAACTTTACCCGCCATACTGACACAAGTCAAGCCTTTTTTCCTTTCTGCGTCTTTTTTTCTGCTGCCGCCGCAAAAAAAAGTCCCATTTGCATTAAAATTCCTCTTGCCAATCCCGAAAAAGGGCATTATAAATAGCCAAGCGTGTTTAATGCGGACAGCCAAAGCATCGGCGGCCTAATGATAGCTTAGAGTTTTGCCGTCCTGCCTTTCGGTTTGGTTCTGCCGGTATTAACGCCGGCGACAGCGCATTAAAAGCGTTTGGCGGTGGCGGCGCCCGCCCGGCGGCATGTAATCAACAACAAAAAACCCCGCAGGCACGGCAGATAACGCCTCGCCCCAACCCTGAAGAATACACCGTATCGCCCGAACATAACGGGGCGATAATTATTAGTTAGGAAATAACAGTTATGAAAAGAATGTTGATAGACGACACTCAGCCGGAAGAAACCCGTGTGGTTATCGTGGATGGCAACAAGGTTGAGGACGTAGAATTTGAATCAAGCCTCCGCAAACAAATCAAAGGAAACATTTTCACTGCCAAAGTCGTACGCATAGAACCGTCGCTGCAGGCCGCTTTTGTGGACTACGGCGGCAACCGCCACGGTTTTTTGGCATTCGGCGAAATTCATCCGGATTATTACAACATTTCCGATGAAATCAAAGCCGAGGTGGAAAAAGAAGTTGACGAGATTATAGAAAAGAAGCGCCAATATCTGGCCGAACGTAAAGCCGAGCAGGAGCGCCGCCGTTTGGAACGCGAGCAAAAGCGTGCCGAATATGAAGCGCGCCGCCAGGCCGAAGCCGCCGCCAAAGAGGCTGCGGAAAAAGCCGCAGCGGAAGAAAGCGCCATGGCCGCAGCCGGAACAGACGGTATGGCGGAAGAAGACGCCGCTGAAACCTCTGCAGACAATGCGGAGATAAACGCCGCCGCAGAACCGGCACCGGAAGCCGCAGCTGAAACGGAAACCGGGACAGAAACAAAAGCTGAAGTTGAAGTAGAAATTAAAGCCGAAACCGAAGTTGAAACTGAAACCGAAGTTGAAACTGAAACCGAAATTGAAACTGAAACCGAAGTTGTAGCCGAAACCGAAGCGGCACCCGCGCCGTCAGAAACAGATGCCCCGGAGGCCGGCGCCCGGGAAACAGGCGATACAAACGCCCCTGCCCCCGAAACAGACGGCAGCCCGGACAATGAAGAAGCAGATAAAGGCGATGAGCAAGAAGCAAGCGGCATAACGGAAGAAGCGGATTCTGCCGTTACGGCTTCGGAAGAAGAAAACAGCGATGGTGGCAAAGGGACCAGACGTCCGCGCCGCACCCGTTTCCTGGGACGCCGCTCCGGCAGCCACAGCACCGCCAAGACATCCGGAAAAAAGAGTTATAAGGTATCGGCCGAAACCGCCGGCATACCGTCCGGGGCTGCCATTGCCGAAGATTATGACCCAACTGCCGATGACGATGATGACGACGACGATGACAACGAAAGCATGTCCGCCGCCATGTCTGCCTCTGATGAAGAATTTGACACCGGCAGCAAAGAATTTGACAACGATGACGACGATGATGACGCGGAACACTTTCTGGAAATCCAGCGCAAGCTGATTTTCGCGCGCAAGCTGTACCACCGCTCCGCCATTCAGGATGTCATCCGCGAAGGGCAGACCGTGCTCATCCAGATAGTCAAAGAAGAACGCGGCAACAAAGGCGCCGCCTGCACCACATATTTGTCATTGGCGGGGCGCTATTGCGTTTTAATGCCCAACCGCATCAAGTCGGGCGGCGTTTCGCGCAAGATTACGTCGGCCAACGACCGCAAGCGTTTAAAAGATATCATCCGCGAACTGCCATTAAACGACGATATGTCGCTGATTATCCGCACCGCCGGCGAAGACAAGCAAAAGAGCGACATTGTCCGCGACTACAATTATCTGATTCGCACATGGAACCACATTCGCCACTCGGCTTTGAGCACGTCGGCGCCTGCTTTGATATACGAAGAAGGCAACCTGATAAAGCGTGCGCTGCGCGACATGTACACCAAAGACATCGGCGAAGTCATCATAGACGGCGACACAGCCTATAAAACGGCAAAAGAATTCAGCAAAATCCTGGCACCGAACATGGGGCGCAAGATTAAATGCCGCAAGCCGGGCGACATTCCGGTATTTCAGCAATACCAGGTAGAAAAAGAACTGGACAAGCTGCACAATCCGGTTGTCCAGCTGGCCTCCGGCGGCTATTTGGTGATTAACCCGACCGAAGCGCTGGTTTCCATAGACGTCAACTCCGGCCGCGCCACCCGCGAAAAAGATATTGAAGAAACGGCGTTAAAGACCAATCTGGAAGCTGCCGATGAAATCGCCAAGCAGTTGCGTATGCGCAACCTTGCCGGCCTGATTGTCGTTGACTTTATTGATATGGAAGAAGCCGCCAACAACCACGCGGTAGAAAAGCGGATGAAAGAAGCGATGAAGCCGGACCGCGCCCGCGTGCAGATTGCCAAGATGAGCATTTTCGGGCTGTTGGAAATTTCCCGCCAGCGGATGCACTCGTCATTTATAGAAAGCAATTATGTAACCTGTCCGTATTGCCGCGGCCAGGGCGTCCTGCGTTCCACCGGTTCGGGTGCCATGCTTGTCCTGCGCGCGTTGGAAGAAGAGGGCATCAAAGGCGTCAACAACCATCTGGAAGCGCGCGTGCCACAGGATACAGCCGTCTACCTGCTCAACCAAAAACGCCGCCTGTTGGCAGACCTGGAAGAAAAATACGGTTTGGAAATTATCATTTCGGCAGACAGCAGCATCAAAAACATCAGCGATTTCAAAATAGATAAGAGCCGCGTCCAAAAGAGCAGGCCCGAAGTAGTGGCTCCCGCCACGGCTTATCCGCAGGCAAGCGGTGCGGACGACTTTTCTGATGACGACACCGAAGAAATCTCCGCTTCCGAAACAGGCGAAAGCACCGCCGGCACGGAAGAAGCGGATTATTCCCGCAACCGCGGCAGAACGCGCAGCAATGACCGCCGGCGCAGAGGGCACCGCGGCGGACGAGGGCGTGAACCGCGCAGCCGCGGCAATGACGGCTATGCCGGAACTGCCGGCGAACTGGCCGTCGTCGCCCAGCAGCAGGAAACTCCGGCTGAAACACCGAAACCGGAAAAGAAAGCCTGGTGGAAAAAGCTTTTAGGCTGATAAATGCCAAAACGGCATAATGCCGGATAAAACGAAACGGCTCTGTTGCCCAAACAGAGCCGTTTTTATATGCATCTTCTTAATCATCCCTTTTGCCTCTTAGAAATATATCTTTTATATTTCTTTCGCCGTTTGAGCCCGGCTCTTTATTACGTCACCCCCGGTATATAATGCAACAATATTTTCACCACCATTTAAACAGACTTAATATAAACATAGCCCGCTACATATCGCACGGAATGCCGTCCCCCTGCTCGTCATAGCATTTTTCCCGGACAAATTCATTATCTTTAAACACGGTAACAATCCCCGGCTGCCCGTTTTCATAATAAAAAATAGACGGCCCGTTTAATTCCCCGTTTTTATAGCTGGTCTTGCTGTGCAATTTTCCGTTTTCATAATAGGAAAGCGACAAGCCGTCGCGCCGGCCGTTTTTATAAGATACTTCATACTCTATTTGCCCGTTTTTCCGATACATTTTCCACACACCGTCAGTTTTGCCGGACTTATATGTCCCTTGCGCAAAAATCTGCCCGTTATTAAAATAAACAGTCCACTCGCCGGCCACTTTTCCGCCGGCATAATTTCCGCTGACCGACAAAACGCCGTTTTCGTGATAGGTTTCGCGTCGCCCTTCCAGCTTGCCGTTGAGCGCATAAGCCTTTTCATGCAATTTTCCGTTCGGATAGGTTTCATACAATTCGCCGCTGTAAGGCTTCCCGTCCTCATCATAGCAGACGGCAACCTCACCCCCCAATGCACAGCTCAGGCGGCGCCCGTCGGTAGCAATCATCTGCCGCGGTTCATCGTTGCCCGATAACGGCACCAAACTGCCAATGCCGGCCTGCGCCGCGCCGTTAATCCCAAACGCCAACACCGCTGCGCCGGCCAAAATCCGCCATTTCTTTTCCATCGCCGATATCCTCTTTCCTGCACGCCTCTGCAAAAAATTATACGCCCAGACCGATTCTTTGTCAAGCAGCAAAAAACACCGCGTCTTCCCGCCCGGGCAAAGAAAAATCCGCCGCAAACGGCGGACTTTCCTAAAAACGCACGGGCAAACGGCCTCAGCGCATTTTACGGTGCAGCTGCGGACGTCCGAGCTTTGCCGCCCTTTCGTTGATTTTGCGCAATTTGACATTTTCCTCGTCAAACAGCTCGCCGATAATGGCAAACATCATCGGCACAAACAACGTTGCGACAAAGGTGGATAAGATCATGCCGCCGACCATGCCGGTACCGATGGCATGCCGGCTCGCCGCCCCCGCGCCGGTAGAAAGCGCCAGCGGCAACACGCCGAAAGTAAACGCCAGCGACGTCATCACAATCGGACGGAAGCGCAGCTTTGCCGCTTCAACCGCCGCTTCGGCATAAGACAGCCCCTCCCGCACTTTCATCACCGCAAATTCCACAATTAGAATGGCGTTTTTCGCCGCCAGCCCGATAAGCGTCACCAGCCCGACCTGGAAATAGAGGTCGTTTTCAATGCCGCGCATCCATACCGCCAGCAGCGCCCCCAGCACTGCAAACGGCACCGACAGGATAACCACAACCGGCAGCGACCATTTTTCATATTGCGCCGCTAAAATCAGGAAAATCATAATCAGCCCGAACACAAACGCCTGCGTAGACGTGCCGCCGGCTTTTTTCTCCTGATACGCCGAACCAATCCAGGCCAGGGCATAATCATTACCCAAAACCTGCTCGGCCACTTCTTCCATCGCCGCAATTGCCTGCCCGGAAGAATATCCCGCCGCGGCATCGCCCATAATTTTTGCCGCCGGAAAGATATTAAAGCGGTTAACCAGCTCCGGCCCCGTCACGCGCTCCACTTTCAGCAGCGTAGACAGCGGCACCAGCGCCCCGGTACCCGCCCGGACATAAACATGGCGCAAATCTTCCGGCGAACGGCGGAAACGGTCTTCCGACTGCATCGTCACGCGGAAATTCCGCCCCATATAAGTAAAATCGTTGATATACAGGCTGCCGAATGTAGACTGCATAACCGTGTAAACATCGTCAATTGCCACATTCAGCATTTTCGCCTTCTCGCGGTCAAGGTCAATCCGGTATTGCGGCGTACTGACCGAAAACGTAGTTTTGACATTGGCAAGCTCCGGCCTTTTATTGGCAGCACCGACAAATTCTTCGGTTTTCGCCATCAGTTCGGCAGAGCTTTTGCCGCTTTTGTTTTGGATATACCCCTCAAAACCGCCGGTCGTACTCATACCGATAATCGGCGGCATGCTGAACGCATAGGCGATGCCGTCTTTCTGACTCATGCCGATGGCAGAATATTTTAGTGCCAGCTCCGCCGCCGACTGCCCTGCCCCTTGGCGCAAATCCCAGTCCTTAAGCGTAACAAAGCTGATGCCCGAATATGTGTTTTGGCTGCCGGACAGCATATTAAAGCCGTTAATCGTCAAAAAATTATGCACATTGGGGTCTTGCCGCACCGCCGCGCCCACTCTTTCGGTCAGTTTTTCGGTCCGCGGCAAAGATGAGGCCTCAGGCATGGAATAAGCCATCAGCAGGTTGCCGAGATCTTCATTCGGCACCAGCCCCGACGGCACGAGTTTAAACAAAGCGGCAATGCCGAACAGCACCGCGGCAAAACCGCACGCTGCCTGCCTCCGGTGCATAAGGAAATAGCGCACCCCGGCAAGATACCATTCCGTCACTTTTTCAAAACCGGCATTAAACCAGCGAAACAGCGACGTCTGTTCTTTCTTTCCCTTGGCCCGCCGCCGTTTGATAATCAGCGCGCACAACGCCGGCGTCAACGTCAGCGCCACCAGCGCCGAAATCAGCACCGACACGGCGATTGTAACCGAAAACTGCTTGTACATCACGCCGGTCATGCCGCCCAAAAAGGCAATCGGCAAAAACACCGACGACAGCACCAGCGCCACCGCAACCACCGGCCCCGATACTTCCTGCATAGCTTTAATCGCCGCCTCTTTCGGCGACAGCCCTTCTTCATCCATCAGCCGTTCCACGTTTTCCAACACGATAATGGCGTCGTCCACCACAATACCGATAGCCAGGATAAGCCCGAACAGCGTCAGCAGGTTAATGGAAAAACCGAGCAGATACATTCCGGCAAACGCGCCGATAATGGAAACCGGCACCGCCAAAATCGGGATAAGCGTCGCCCGCAGGTTCTGCAAAAACAAAAACACGACCACGATAACCAGCAGCACTGCTTCAAAAAACGTATGGATAACCTCATTGATGGACTGGTTGACAAACAATGTCGTATCATACGGAATTTCATAGGTTATGCCTTCCGGAAAGCTCTTGGCAAGCTCTGACATTTTGGCACTGACCAGCCCGGCCGTTTCCAAAAGGTTGGCGCCCGGCTGCAGATAAACCGCAAATGCGACAGCCGGCTCGCCGTTAAACGTTGAGCTGACGCTGTAATCCTGCGCACCAAGCTCAATCCGCGCCACGTCTTTAAGCCGCAGGGTTCCGCCGGTATCGTTGCTTTTAAGGATAATATCGCCGAATTCCTTGGCATTGGCCAGCCGCCCTTTGGTATTGACCGAATAGGTATAAGGCTGGATTTCTGTCATCGGCTCCTGCCCGAACTGCCCGGCTGCAAATTGGGAATTCTGCTCCTGTACCGCCGCCATAATATCCTGCGGCGTCAGGTTATATTCCGCCAGCTTGTCAGGCGACAGCCAGATGCGCATGGAATAATCCTGCGATGCAAACAGGCTTGCGCTGCCCACGCCTTTGATACGCCGGATTTCATCCAGCACGTTCAACAAGGCATAGTTGGAAACATACACCGTGTCGTAGCGCTCGGAAGTAGAGCGCATGGTAATGACTTGCAAAATGGAATTGGACTTCTGCTCCACCGTAACGCCCTGCTTGGTAACTTCCGCCGGCAGCTTGGATGTCGCCATCTGCACCTTGTTGTTGACATCAATCGTCGCCTGGTCGGGGTCGGTGCCGATGTCAAAAACCACGCCGAGCGTCAAGGCACCCGACGACGAGGCATTGGAATACATATAAATCATATTCTTGACACCGTTGATTTCCTGTTCCAGCGGTGCCGCCACCGTATCGGCAAGCACTTCTGCCGTTGCCCCCGGATAAGTCGCCGTTACCTGGATTTCCGTCGGCACGATGTTCGGATATTGCTCCACCGGCAGCACTTTCATTGATACCAAGCCCGCCAACACGATAATCAAAGAAATAACCGTTGCAAAAATCGGCCTTTGAATAAAAAACTTGGAAAACATCTTCAGTCCCCCGCTTAGTTGTTGCTGCCCGGATTTTGAACCGCCGCACCTTCAGACACCGGTTTTTCCGCCGCATTTTCAGCTTTTTCGGCCGCCGTTTCGTTGCCCGCCGCCGCGGCATCTTCTGCCATCTGCCGTTTCGCC
The DNA here is from genome assembly GCA_944391435.1 of uncultured Alphaproteobacteria bacterium. Classification (GTDB taxonomy): domain Bacteria; phylum Pseudomonadota; class Alphaproteobacteria; order RF32; family CAG-239; genus CAG-267. The sequence continues at coordinate 9,423 of CALXTP010000057.1, forward strand.
GCTTCGGAAACGGACTTGGCTACGGCCGAAGCCGACACGCCGCCCTCTTGAATATCGCCATATCCGCCTTTCGGATTCCCGGCCTCATTCGCCGCCTCTGCGGTTTCCGGCTTATATCCCGCAACGGCAGGATTGTTGTTGGCAGCCTCCGCCGCGTTGGTTACCGCCGGCCGCACAGCCATTCCTTCTTTGATTTGCAGCAGCCCGTTGACCACCACCTTATCGCCGGGGTTAAGCCCCGTATCAATAATCCAGCCGTCCCCTTTGGTGGAAAATCCCGTCGTTACCGCCGCCGTTTCAACCTCGTTCTGTGCATTGACGCGATAGACATACGAGCCGTTCGCCCCCTGCATAACCGCCGTCTGCGGCACCACCAGCGCCGCACTGCGCACCACGCCTTCCACATTCAGGCGCAAGAACTGCCCCGGGCGCACCTTGCCCTTCGGATTGGCAAAAACGGCACGCAGCTTAATCGTTCCCGTATCCGGATCCACCGTCGGATTGACAAAGTCAATTTCCCCGCGTTCGGAATAAATCCAATTATCGCCGAATCTCAACTGGGCATAAACATGGCCGGTGCCGTCTGCCCGTTTAAAATAGCCTTTTTCAATCATGCCCGCCATGGCCATCATCTCCGTTTCCGACATGGAAAACATCACATAAATCGGATTAAGCTGGGTTATATGTGTCAACAGGCCGTTATCGCCGGAAGTCGTAATCAGGCTGCCTTCGGACTGCACCTCCATGCTCGTCAGCCCGCTGATAGGTGCCTTAACCTTTGTATAGTCCAGATTGAGCTGGGCCGCATCCACATCGGCCTGCGCCGACTGCACCGCCGCCGTCAGGCTTTCGGCATTGGCCACGGCATCATCGCGCGACTTTTCGCTGGCATATCCCTGTTTATAAAGTTTCTCGGTACGCGCCAGCTGCGTTTCGGCATTTTTCAGCTCGGCCTGAGTCTGCGCCAGTTTTGCCTGTGCCTGCTTGAGAGCCACCTCGTATGTGTCGGGGTCTATCTCAAACAGTACCTGCCCTTCGGTAACCTCAGAACCTTCCACATAATTGCGTTTAAGCAAAATACCGCCGACCCGCGCCCGCACTTCCGTTTCCTTTGAGCCCTGCGCCCGCGCCGCAAACTCAAAGCTGAGCGGCACGTCCTGCGGCAAAACCTGCACCACGTCAACCGCCGGCGCCTCATTGCCTGCCGTATTTTTATCGTCGCAGCCGGCCAAAGCCAGCACCATGCCTGCCGCCGCTAACAGGCATTTCCCCGCCTGCCCGTATTGTTTACTGCCCGCTGCCGGCACCACTTCGCTCTTTTTTCCGAAAAATAACATTTGCCCTCCTGTTCAGCGCAAAAAATAAAACCTCTTCCGGCCCCTTGCCGCCCGGCCCTTTTCTAGGGAAATGCCGAACGCGCCCGAACGGCCCGCGCCGGATTTTTTGTTTAAAAACTTTGCCTTAGGATATTAAATTTCCGCCAAAAGGCAATATTTTTCGGCCGCCTGCGCAAATTATTTTTACCAACAGCGTATGTATATGCCTCCCGCCGGCGCATACTCTAGCCTGAACCACGCCTTTCCACTGCCGTTGTACACCTCCGCCCGGAACCGTTGCCGGAAAATTTCCGCACACGCCGCCCTTTCCGTTTGACATGCCGCAAACTATATATTAGGATATGCCCGATAGGGAGAAACCGATATGCGCCGCCTGTATTTGATAATGTTTTTTTTATGCCTGGCCCTGCCTGCGCAAGCCCTGAGCCTGATTTCCGATGAAGAAACGGAAAGCTGGCTTTATGACCTGCTGTCCCCTATATTTCGCGCGGCCAACCTGCCCCTCAGCCGCGATTATGTGCACATTGTCCGCGATGACAGCCTGAACGCGTTTGTCGGCGACCAGAACCGCATGTTCGTCCATACCGGCACACTGGTAAAAGCTAAAAACACCAACGAAATAGAAGGCGTCCTCGCCCATGAAACGGGACATATCCTGGGCGGGCACATTTTGCGCCTGAAAATCCAGATGCAGGATTTGCAAAAAGCAACATTGGCTTCTTTGATTGCCGCCGCCGGTGCAGCTGCCGCCAGCGGGCGCGGCGACGCGGCGATTGCCGTGGTGCTCGGCTCCCAGAGTTCTGCCATCAACGCCATGACCGCCTATCAGATGAGCGAAGAGCGTGCTGCCGATGAAACGGCGGTTGCCCTGCTGCACCAAAACAACAAATCGGTGCGCGGGCTAAAAGATTTTATGCAAAAAATCCAATCCGCCAACCGCCTGCAGGGCATAGAAGAAAGCCCGTATTTCCGCACCCACCCGGTAACCGCCGAGCGCGTGGCCTTTTTTAACGGCAAGCTGAAAAATGAACAGCCCGCCGCGCCCGAAACCGCCATGGACAAGCGTCTCAAACGCATCCAGGCCAAGCTGTTTGCATATCTGGAGCCGCCCGAACAGGTTATCCGCCGCTATCCGCTCTCGGACAGCAGCATCCCCGCCGCCATTGCCCACACCGTCTATTATATGCGCCGCCACAACCTCTCCGCCGCCCTGCAATATGCAGGCCGCCTGCTCAAAGCCGAACCGGACAACCCGTATTTTTGGGAATTAAAAGGGCAAGCCCTGTTTGAAAACGGCAAACCGCGCGCCGCCGCAAATGCCTACCGCCGCATGCTGGAGCTGAAACCGTCGTCGGACCAGTTCAAGCTGGCGTATGCCGAAGCGCTGCTGGCAGCATCTCCTTCTCCTGCAGAATTAAAAAGCCTGATACCGCTTCTGGAACAGGCCAACCGCAACCGCGCCTGGCCGGGAGCCTACCGCCTGCTGGGGCAGGTATATGCGCTGCAGGGGCAAACCGGCGTCGCCGATTATTTCGCCGCCGAATATAACTACGCCGTCGGTGAAAAAGCAGCCGCCCGCCGCCAGCTGGCCAAGGCCTTAAAACAAAAGCTGCCGGAAAACATCCGCCTGCGTGCTGAAGATTTGAACGCCAAATTTATACGCGCCCTAAAGAAAAAATCGCTTTTCTGATACCGGCATACACAAGGAACAACACGCCATGACCGAACGCCGCCCCGCTAAACCAAATGCCTCCCGCCGCCCAGCCTCGTCAAACGCCGCGCGCCGCAGGGCTGTCTGGCTGCCGCTGGCCGCCGCCGTCATCCTCTTTGCCTCGGGGCTAGCTTTTCTGTTTAATTCTTTTGCCACGGCTGCCCGCCCGGAAAACACCGGCAACGCTCCGGTTGCAATATCCGCCGCCGCGCCGTCCCCCGATAACGGTAAGGCAGCCCCCGGCCTCGTGCCCGCAACCGCCGCCGTCCTGCCGCAATATGCCGATACCGGCTCCGAAACCCCTGCCGCCGCCATCATTGTCAAATCCACCACCAACCGTGGCGAAACCGACATCGGCGATTATTGGATCGGCGAAGACTTTGCCGCCGGCTTCCGCGCCCTGGGTCTTAACGCCGATACGGATTACCGCGGCGAATACCGGCGCCCGCATACGCCTGAACCGCAAATCAATCTTTACATGCGCGGCTACACGGATTTCACGCCGCCTTTCCCACCCGGCTGCAATGTCCTTTATGCCTATTATCCGATGGCCTACGCCGGCGCATCCGCAGCCCTTCCCGCCAAAGCAGCGCTCAACCGCCGCCCGCCGCAGCCGGAAAACGCCAATCTGGATGACGACTGGCAGAATTTTGACCTCATCGCCGTCGCCTCGCCTTCTTATGCCGAAGAGCTAAACCGCGCCGGCATCAAAGCAATATATGTGCCCCAATTTACCAATCCGGAAAAATTCTACCCTGCCCCCGACCCGGCACTGGCAGCCGATATCCTGTTTGTCGGCTCCAACTGGCACGACCGCACCAGCCTGCGCTATGCTCTTGAGGCGGGCTTCAACGTCGCCGTCTACGGCTATAACTGGCAGGGGATTGTGCTGCCGGAAATGTATAAGGCGCCGTATATCGCCAACACGGAACTAAACCGCTATTACAGCTCCGCCAAAATCGTCTTAAACGACCACCGCCCGGACATGAAAGATTTCGGCTTTATCAACAACCGCATATATGACGCCACCGCCGCCGACGCGCTGGTCATCTCCGACTATATGCCCGAGATAGAAGCCGCTTACGGCGATGCCGTACCGATGTATAAAAACAAAGAAGAGCTTGCCGCTTTATTAAACTACTACCTCACGCATGAAGACGAGCGCCGCGCCCTGGCGGAAAAAGCCCGCCGCATAACTCTGGAAAAATTCACCCACACCGCCGCCGCGCAAACCGTCTTAAACGCCGCCCGCGCCGCCTGCCCGGATTCGCTGCCTGCGGCCAAGCTCCCGTAAAACAGGCACAAAAAAGGCGGGTTTCCCCGTTTGGAAAAATCCGCCTTAAACTAACATAATCCTTATTCCATATAGCTGACACCGCTCATATAGATAACGTTATCGGCTTTCATGGGCTTACCGAAAGTTTTGCTCACCGCAGCAAGAAGCCCTTCTGGCACTTCGTGTTCAAACGTCGTACCTATTTTTTTGACAAACTCCTCAAACGATTTCAGCTTGTTTACGGCCTCCGGCAGAGGTTTTTTCTCCACGCTTTTCTGCAGTTCGCATAACACCTCCGCACATACGGCAAGAATACCGGCACGATCTTCGGCATTCACGGCCCAAACGCCTACTGTTTCATATAACGAACCGTCCTGGCTGTCACCTTTGAAGTTGTGAATCAATTTCAAATCTTTTCCTGCATATTCCGGCATGGGAACCAACAGGTCGCTCGATAATTGTACCTTCATAACAATTTTTTTTATAAGTGAGACATAATTTTTAACTTTACTCAGACAGTATACCACATTTTTTCCGCCTCTGCAACCCCAAAATGCCGCTTTCGCTCCCCAGGATGCAATTTTCTCTTGCAAAATAAATTCGCCGAATTATAATTCAGGCTTATGAAGAACAGAATTGACATGATGATGCGAATGGCAAAGCGTATTGGGCAACAATAACGCTCCCGTCGGCGTTGTCGCAAACAGATTTATAGAGGCGGGGTATCCCGTCTTTTTTTATTAACAAAAAACAAAGGA
>CALXTP010000058.1 GCA_944391435.1 uncultured Alphaproteobacteria bacterium
CAAAAGCTTTAGCCGGAATTGGGGTACATAAAGGGCTCGCAAAGCAAAAACAATCCGGTGGATTGTTTTTGCCGAGAGCTATAGCAGCCGTTAGTTTGCCCGCCCCTGTAAAGGGCAGCAGGGCAAATGTTACGGCTGGCTTGCCCGAAGCGGAGTTGGCGCGCGCATGGCGCAAGCCCTACGCAGCAAGACAAATTGACGATAATGACCGGTGCTAGACGAGCCCCCAAAAGAGCCCCGGAAATTAACGAGGCAGATAGCCCAGCGTCACGCGAATACTTCCGCTATTCCCCGTTGCCGACGCCACTGCCGCCGTCACATAGCTTTTAACATCGGCCGGCAGAGTTGCGGTTGCCATCAGGTCGCCGTCGGCAAAAGACTGGTCGGCAGCAACAGACATGGTCAAAAGGTCGGTAAAAGATTCGGATTCGCTGTCACTGTGCTTGACGGTAATCGTAACAGCGGCAGTGGTCGCCACATCGCCGACGGCAAAAGCATTGACGCACAGCGCGCCCTGTGTGGAGCCGGCGGCGATGCCCGTTCCGGCGGCAATAGACGCCTGGTTGAGGGCGCCGCTGGCCAGATCTTCGCCATAAACTTTCAAAATATTATTCAACATGCTAAATTCTCCCGAAAAAAGGTTAAGCCAAAGAAACGGCATCTTCCGTACCGTTCTCAAAGTTATAAGACGTGATAAAGCGGATGCCGTTCCACGCCGCAAAGCTGCGGTTGACATCCATATCGCCGGTCATCGTCTGCAACACGTTGCCCTTGTATTTGTTAAGCATAGAGAGCACTTTCGGATGGCAGAAGATATAGGTAGAGCCGGGCGTAGCGCGGGCATCAACCAGCATATTGTCAATTTGTTCCGCCGTCGGGATTTTATCAGCCGCAATATTGACAATCGCCGCCACCGCATCCGGATTGGCAAGCTGCACGCCGATATAGCCTTTAATGCGCACGCCATAGCCCAAAAGCCCGTCAGCATTTTTATAAAGCGCCCCGCCGTTAATCGGAGTAGAGTCCAAAACGCCATGCTTGTTAATATTTTTTGCCGAATAAAGGCCGGTTACCTCGCCGGGGATAAAGCGCACCGCCACCATGGAATAGCAGTTGGCGGCAGCCCCGGCGGAAACAGCCTTGCCATTATCAACCGCATAGGGGATAAAATTGTCATAAATGATTTTCTTTTCCGCGGTTTCGCCGGCGTGCTTGAGCAAAACGGGGATTTTCTTGGCAAAATATTCGCCCGTGCCGATAACTGCCGCTTTGTCCTCCGGCACAAAAATTTCGCCGCCGAGGATAGACAGGTCAATTTTTTTCAAGCTGGAATCAACTTCCATTTCCGGCAGCGGCTGGTTAATGTCCACAAATCCGGCGCCGTTGATTTTGCTGACTTCCTCGTATGCATTCCACAGGCCGTGCGTAGACGCCTCAAAACGCATATTATCCAAAATCGGCGATTCGTTGGTCAGACAGTCCACAAAATGCTCCTGCTTTTGCGACAAAGCGACCGCAAGTTCTTTCAATGTGCTAGCCATAAATAAAATTCCTTTCAAAAACAAAAAGTTGTTAATAGTCGTTAAACATTTCCTTAAAATATTGCACCATATCCCAGTCGCCGCCGCTGTTTTTGGTGCCAAAGCTGACGGGGTTGTCTTCGGAGATGGCTTCGCCCAACCGGCAGAAGATTTCCATCAGCTTTTTGGTGCCGATAGCCTTTTCAATCTTGACAACTGTATCAAAGTCGCCGCAAAAAAGGCGGATGCCGCGTTTCATCAAAGCGGTTTTGCGCGGCGACTGGGCGCCCCACACGCGTTGGATTTCCGCCATTTCGCGTTCGGAATTTTCCTGCCAGGAAACTTCTTCCCGCTCCAGCAGTTCTTCGCGATGCTTGACATACCAGTCATAAAGCGCCTGCGCCGCACGCGGCAGGATATGGTTTTGAAGGCAGACCTGCTTGAACGCCTCGCCGTCTTCCTTGTCCTCATCGGCAAAGCGGATATCAAACCCGGCGCTGTCTTCGGGCATTCCCAGGCGGGAATAAAGTTTGGCAAAGCCTTTTTCATCGCCGTCTTTCGGGAGCGTAACCTTGGAAGAAAAAGCCCGTTCCAGTTCGCGGTAGGAGTTGAGCAAATCGGCAGGAGTTTTAAAACCCTTTTTGCCGAGATAAGCCAGCTCCTCCTCGGACAGTCCGCCCCATCCGGATTGTGCGCGTAAAAAATCTTTTTCAATTTCAGACTTTAAGAAGTTATCGGAGGTAGTCTGCCCCTCCGGCTTTGAAAATTTTTTCATTTCAATCTCCCGTAAAAGAAAAATGTTAGAGTTAAAAAAATGTCAGAGTAAAAAATGTCAGAGTAAAAAAATGTCAGAGTAAAAAAATGTTTAGAAAATGCCTGCAACCGGCACCGGCAAAACTTCCCCAAAAGAAAAGAACCCGCCTGCGCAAGGCAGACAGATTCCGCTAAAACAAACAGAGGACGGCAATCCACCCCCTCTCTCTTAATCATTGCCGGTCCATCTCTCAGTCATTGCGAGAAAAATGCCCCGCATTTTTCGTGGCAATCCATACGCCCACTCTTCCCCTCTCTCGTCCCAATGGACAATCGTTGCCCGTGGCGCGGCCACCCGCTGGCACTGGCGCTGCCACCCGCTGGCACCGGATTAAACGGAAAGGTCGTCGGCCAGCCGGTTTTCCCGCGCCCGTTCTTCTTCTTTGGTGCACAGGGCAAACACCTCGGTTTCGGAAAGGGAAAGATATTTGACAACCAGGTCAAACATCCGCCGCTTGCCGAGCAGAAACGCCGCCGCGTTGGGGTCAAAACGGTTGGCGGCATCATAAAAGTACGGCACGCCGCCGCGCCCCAGTTCACCCTTGGCGCCCGCCTCGTCACGCAAAAACTCCACCACGACCGCCGCCTCGGGTTTAAGCTTCCCGTCCGCCGTCAAAAAAAGCTGCCGGAACGCATGCACCAGCTTGCGTTCTTCTTTAAGTTTTTTCAAAAACATAAATCATTCTCCCGATATTTTGGATAAAGATTACGCGCCCGTTCCTCTCGTCACCACAAAGCGCACATTAGTCATCACAAGGCGCACATTAGTCGCCACAAAACGCACATTAGTCATCACAAGGCGCACCCCCCTCTCTCTCGTCCCAATGGACAAACCGTTGCAGGTGGCGCTACCACCGTGGCAATCCACACCCCTCTCTCTCGTCCCAATGGACAACTTATGCAGGTGCGGCGCGCACTGGCGCGGCCACTGCAGGTGCGGCGCGCACCCGCTTCACTGCCCATAAACCCGCATGCATTTTTCGCCAGGATGCTGCCCTTCCGGCAGCGGGATACAGCCGCTTTCCGCCGTCCACTTCAGACAATCGCAGCGGCAGCGTTTTTCATTGCCGTCCCACACGCCGCCGAGGTCAAAACACGTCCCCGCCTCGTCAAACCATAAAAACAGAAACACCGCCGCAAACACCACAAACAGCAGCCAGAACAAAACCCGCGCCGCCGTTTTCAGCAGCCCGGCAGCCGCTTTGCCCGCCCCGCACAAGAACCGCCCGCTGATACGGAATATTCTGCCTATATTTTTTGCCATCATTCCAAATACTCTCTTTTTTTATAAAAGCGCTATCCGATTATTCAGCGCCATCTATATTTTTTCAAAAAGCACCGACCACTTCATATAGCACACGCCTTTGCCCCCTGCCAGCCGCCACTTTCCGCCCGATGCGCGGCATTCCTCTTCGGACACCAGCGCGGCGCTGCAAACGCCCATATCTTGGCACAAATCTTCTTCCGGCGACAAACCATCAACGCGGCTGTATTGCCGCAGCCCGCCGATAAACAGCGCCAGCCCCGCCGCCAGCCACACGCCGCCGGCTCGCTTTTTCCCAAAAAACAGCTGATACGCCGCAACCGGCAACACACCTGCCGCCAGCAGAAAGCAGACCGCCCCGGCCAAAGCCTCTTCCAACAGGCAAACCCCAACGCCACCCGCCGCCAGCAGCTCCAGCAGCAACAGCAGCAGCCCGGCCGCCGCTTTGCCCGCCCCGCACAAGAACCGCCCGCTGATACGGAATATTCTGCCTATATTTTTTGCCATCATTACAGATTATAACTCCCGCCGACACAGCGCCCGCGCGCCGCGTCCCATTCGGCACCGCCGTGCTCCAGACACATGCTCTGCAAAAACTCTTCCTTAAATTCGCCAAACGTTTGCGCATACGGCACCATCACCACGTTGAGCGCCACAAACAGCCCCCCGGCCAGCCACAGAGGCAGCTTGCGCCGGGCATATAAAACCACCACTGCGCAACACGCCAGCGCCATCAGCAGATAACCGGCCGCCGCCCACGGGCTGAAAAACGCATAGCCGGCAAACAGGACAAAGGGGCACAGGCAGAAAACCCCCGCCGCCAAAAGCACTGCCCCTCGCCATAATTTTTTTATCATTTCCGCCTCCGCCAATTTATTTCCTCCTCCGGCTAATCCCGAAAACGAAAAAAGGCACCGCTCCCGATGCCTTTTCCCCATTATGAAACAACTATACACAAGCACTGACACAATGTCAATACTTTTCGCCGCGGTTAATTAAAAAAAATCCGCCCCGCCATCGCGGACACTCATATCAAAAACGGCAGGCGGAACAGCGTCACCACGCCGCACAAAGCCAGATAGCTCCACCAAAACAGCACCGCCGGATGATAAAACCACCGTTTCGGCGCCACCTCCAGACGCGGATACGCCCACGCCGTCGCCAAAACCGCCGCCACATACGCCGCCGCAAACCAGGCCGCCGGAAAAGCCGCCGACAAATTTCCCTCGTCGCTTTCCGCCACGCTCTGCACCGTCAGCGGCGGCAACACCGCGCCGCCCGCCAGAAACAGCACCGCCTGCCCTGTGCGCAGCAATATTTTCCTGCCGCACCGGGCAAATCCCTGATTTTGCGTTTCGTTTTGCGGTTGCGTCATCACATCTCCTAAAAAATCATCATCGCCAGTTGGAAAAGAAAGCCCAGCCACAGCAGATAGCAAACCACCCCGCCGAGCCAGAACCGAACCCCGCCCGTCGGAACATCCGCCGCCCGCAAAAGGCGTCCGTAAGCATCGGGCCACACCGCCGCGGTCAATTCCGCCGCCATGGCAAAAAAGAAATACGCCCCGCCCGCCAGCCATATCCAAAAGAACTCGCGGTCGCCGAGCCACAGCCCGCAGGCAAGCGCCGGTACCAGCGGCAACAACAGCAGCGCCACCCGCCTTTTCGCCCCGGATAAACCCGAACCGGACGCCCCCGCGCCGGAAACATTCCCGACGGATAAATCCGCTTCTAAAGAAACCGCCTCGGACAATTTTTCCTTTTTGCCTGTCATCGTGTTTTTTTCTGCCTTTTCCATATTGCAACGAGCGAAGAATAGAGGCGCAAACGCCTGTTGTCAAGATTTTTTTAGCCATCGCAATACGCCATGCCCCTTCTCCGGTTATTGCAAGTGGCCCGCTCTCTCTTAGTCATTGCAAGCCACTGGCTTCTCCTATTGAGTCATCACGAGGCGCACATTATTTTTTTCAGTCATTGCGAGGCGATTTATCGCCGTGGCAATCCACCGCAACACCCCCTTCTCTCTCGTCCCAATGGAGAACTTATGCAGGTGCCGCGGGCACTGGCGCTGGCACCGCGGACACTGCCTCTTGCATCCGCTGCTGCATTTCTTCGGCCGTCAGCACGACATCGGAGCCGACCCCGTAGTAATCGGCAATCTTGCGCAGCGCTGCCGCCATATCCACCGTGTTGAGCACATCAGGGTTGCTCTGCGCCATCGTCGCCGCCGCCTCCATGGTTTTAAACAGCCCGCTGACGGCGCCGCTCTGCTGCATATGCACCGCCGGGCTTTCAAACTCAATCGCGATGGAGCCGTCGTGCATCAGCTCGTCCGGCACGCCGTCCAACAGCCCGTAAGACGCCAGGATATCCAGTTCGCGCTCAATATTTCCCGCCAGCCATTCCGCTGAAATGCGCTCGCACATCGGCGCCAGCAGCATTGCCTTTTCGGTTTCGCGCTTTTCCACCTCGGTCGCGGTCATCTGCTTGCTCTGCGTCAGCGACTGGAACAGCGGCACCAGAAACGCGCGTTCAATCGCCGCCCGCACTTCGCGCTGCATTTCCACCGTAATGGAGAGGTTGTTGCCGTATTGCATGGAAACCGCCGCCGGCTTGCCCTGGCTGTCCAGCCCGCCGCGGATGACCGCCCCCGCCGAACCGAGCTTATTGGCGTCAATCAGCCCCAGTCCGGTCAAAATAGGCGGGTTTGCCTGCAGCTGTCCGGTTCTGAGGATAGTTTTGCCCATTTCGTTGGCGGTCAGCATATCATAAAACGCCTGCAGCGCCGGGCTGTCGCCGTAAGAGCTTCCGGCAATGCCCAAAAAGCGCGGCGCCATATACGGGCAGGTACGGTATCCCCCGCTGCGGATAATGCGCCGGGCGGCCATATCAATATGCACGCTGGCAAATTTCATACCGGAAAAATCTCGCCCTTCGGGGTCATAATCATCGCGTTTAAACACCGCATGCAAAAACTTATACCGCCGGTCTGGAGCGTGCCGCGCCGCCTGCGCCACATCGCCCCTGAGGCCAGCTCCGAATTTTTGCAGCGCCTCGCCCGCCGTCAGCTCATATTCGCGAAACACCGCCGCCAGCCGCCCGTTATCATCACGGCGGACATATGCCTCTTTGACCGGAATGGCGCGATAGACAATCCCCTGCCCGATATCGTCTTCCACCATCCACAGCGCATGCCCGTAAATGCCGAGCTGGTTAAACAAAAGGTCGCTTTCCGCAGCAAAGTTGGATGTTGCGGCATAGCGGACGCGAAACAGCAGGTCGGTGGCATTTTCCAGATATTTTTTGACCGCCGCATTGTCGTCCAGCTCCGGATTGACCGGCTTGAGGCGGTGCCAGCGCGAAGTTGTCGGCACAATCACCGACTTCATGCTGGAGGCAAAGCAGGCAAGCGCGTTGCGCCCGGTAGAATCAAACACCGCCTGGCGCACCCGCCCGCGTTCGTCGGTCGTAAACAGTTCGGAATCAACCGAACACATTTCCGCCGCCTTGTCCCACATCGGTTCCCACTTGGCGCGTTCGGCCTTCATCGCCTCCAGCCGCTTGAGGATATCTTCCGCCGTATATGCCCGCCGCCGCGGCATAACCCGGTTGCCCGCGCGCTCCGCCGCAAAAGTGCCGCCGCCAGCCTGGGCATCATCAGCCCCAAAGCCGTTAACGGCCTTAAAATCAAAATCAGCCATTAAAATTTCTCCCGTAAAAAAACAATGCGAAATAAAATACGAAATAAAAAATCAGAAATGCAAAAAAAGCCGCCCGACAGGCAGCCCGATGTCCACAAAAAAATGCTCCCGCTATTCAGCCGTCAAACCCCGCCCGACAGCATTCGCCCCAAAGGGCAGCCTTTATTTCCCATCATTGCGAAGCTCCCCTCTTTCTCGTCCCAAAGGACAACCTGATGCAGGTGGCGCTGCCACTGGCGCTGCCACTGCCCGTGCCACTGGCACTGGCGCGGACACCATAAAGGCGCATGCATCCGGGGTTGGCGCCGGTTCCTTCGGGCAGCGGCACACAGCCGTCCTCTTCGTTCCAGGTCAGGCAGTCGCACCGGCAGCGCGCCTCCGCCCCGTCCCAAACGCCGCCGTTGTCAAGGCAGTCTATTGCCGGATCCGTCGCCCACGGCATAAAAAGGATAACCAGCACCAGCCCGGCCACGCCGAACAGCCCTATACCCAATATTTTAAAAATGACCATCACGCACCATCCCTTTAACCACAAACCGTTGCCGGTGCCGCGGGCACTGGCGCTGGCACCGCGCCCCACACCGCATAAGCGGCATAAAACGCCGCCGCCCCGGCCAGACACAAAACCGTCACTGCCAACACCTTGACCCATTCCAGCCTGACGCCTTTGCCGCCATCCGCCCGTTTCTCATTTTCCGCCGCCATATTGCCGCCTTTCATATCAGTCGCAAACCTCAAACACGCAGCTTGAACGGCCGCCGCCCGCCGCCAGACACGCCCGGATACAGTCGTTTTGATTGCGGTAAACGCCGTAATGCAGCACAAAAAAGGCGCCCAGCGCCGCCGCCCCGGCCAGGCATAAAATCCACACTACGCCGCGCCAAACCGCCGCAAACAATTTTTTCATCACCGGCTTCATATTACCAAATCCCTGCATCGCGCATTCTTTTCGTTCTTTTTCTCTCCAGCATTTTCCGACAAGATTTATGCTTATTACCGGCTCCCAGCCTACTGCCGTATAGATTATTTTGCAAGTCTTTTTCCATATCTGCAATAATTTCTTCTTCATCCATTCCGTCATATCTTTTTTTAAGATAATCATATCCTTCCTTGCCATAGCCAAGCCATATCCCGCTGCGTTGGCTTTTGGGGCTGATTTTTGCCGGAACCATATTGCAAGCGGCTGCCTGTCTTCTTAGTCATTGCAAGAAGAAAAGCGACGTAGCACCCCATACGCCGCCCCTCTCTCCGCTCCCTCATCCCAAAGGACAACCTGACGCAGGTGCCGCGGGCACTGGCGCTGCCACCCGCGGGCAGTTTAAGCGCCAAGGGTGGTTTTGCCGCCGCCATAGCCTGCCGGCGAACCGTAACTGTTATCATGCGACAGCAGCTGCGACACGGCACCCATGCGGCGCTTGCGTTTACGCTCCAGCTCCTGCACTTCCTCGGAACGGTCCACCACTTCCGGCTCCACCGTCTCCGGCTGCACTTGCACCACTTTTGGCTTAGAAAAAACCGAACTCATTTGCATACTCCTTTGCTAAAAAAATTAAAGATAAAATGAAAAACGCCTCATAAGGCAGGAAATTTAAAAATAACGTAGCAATGGACGTGATAAAACGCCATCGTTGCCCATGCCGGACGAGCCCCAAAAAGCCCCAAAAAAACAAACCTGCTGCCGATGCCGCGGGCACTTTAAGGCGGGAAATTTGAATCATTTAAACTTGTGCCGCAAAGCGGCACGTCAAGGGCTCGTATAGTGCCGGTGCTTTTGCACGCCCCTCTTAAAGGCGGGAAATTTGAATCATTTAAACCTGTGCCGCAAAGCGGCACGCCAAGGGCTCGGAGAATGTCGGTGCTTTTGCACGCCCCTCTTAAAGGCGGGAAATTTGAGATGGATAGAAGCGGATGTCTCCCGAGGGAGGGGAGTGTACATAGAGGTACATGACCCGACCGGAGTGGAGCACCATCCGCGATTAGACGCTCAAATTTCCCGCCTTTACACATATATAGCGTCATCAACATATTCCCCTCCCCTGCTCCCCTTGAGCAAATACGCTTCGTTCTGCACCGCAAACGTCAGCGCCAACGCATCGCCCAAATCCGGCGACCGCCCGAGCCGCTTTTTGATATCGGCCTTGGGTTCCAGCTGCAGGCGCCCGAGGCTGTCAAAGGTTTTGAGCGGCGCGGTCAGGTCTTCGGCCAGCCCGGGGATATCGGGCAGCGACACCGGCAGTGGGGAAGAAAGCCACGCCGCCGCCCGCGCCCACATCTCCGCCCGCCGGTTGGCATAGCGTTCGGCAAGCTCCGCCCGTTCGCCGAAATTGACCGGCACGATATATTCGGCAAAGCCGTCCGCCGCCAGGACATCATACACGCCCGCGCCGACCCCGCCGACATCAATGCACACGCGCGCCGGATGTTCGGCAGCAATCATCGCGCCGACCCGGTGCGCCGCCTGCACCACGTCCAGCTTTTGAAAAGCCTTAAACGAGAGCACCTGCCGCCCCTGCCTTAAACAAAACACGGTCTTGTCGTCGCCGAAGCGCGCCACATCAACCCCGGCAATAAGCGGCGCGGTGCGGACATCGCCCTCGGGCTTGTTCTGCATGGCGCGAAAAACTTCCTGCCGCCCGATGAGATGGTCGCCCGCCAAAAGGCGCGGTTCGCCCTCCCAGACATGCAGATATTCGTCATAATTTTCGGCCTTGCACCTGGCTGCCAGCCGCCGCATATTTTCGGGACAATAGGGATTGTCGTAATAATTGACCTTGCGGATAACGGTATCGCTGTCGGGGTGGCGTGCCAACGCTTTCCACACCGGGTCGGCTTCTTCTTCGCGGTTCATGGACAGCCAGATTTCCGCCCCCGGCTTGCGGATGGTCGGATCCAGGATTTGCCATGCGCGTTCGGAAATTTTCTGCGCCTCTTCGCACCAGCAGATATCCACGCCCTCCAGCGATTTAATATTTTGCGCATTATGGTCCATAATGCCTTTAAAGATAAATTTGGACTGGTTTTTGCGGTTGACAATCCGGTCTTCATAGAGGCGGTACTCGCCAAGGCCGTAAAAAGCGATGCGGTCGGCAATCAGCTTATAAACGGAATCCTTGATAGAGTTCTGCACCTCGCGCACGCAGGCGATAAGCAGCTTGCGGCTGGTTGCCTGCGTCAACAGGGCATCGGCAAAGGCAAACGACTTGCCGCCCGCGCGCCCGCCGTAAAAAAGCTTATAGCGCGCCCGGACGGTCAAAAGTTCCCGAAACGCTTTCGGAAGTTCCACTTTCATTTTCTCCCCGCCGTCCATAACATCTCCCTTTTTGCCTGTTCACTCTCCTCTAGTCATCACGAGGCGCGCAACGTCAGTTGCATATCGCCGTGGTGATCCACAAACCGCCGCACAATCACGCTTTCGCCCCAAAAGACAACTGTTGCCCGCTCCTCTCTCCTATCTCAAGTTACAAAGGACAACCGTTGCAGGTGCGGCGCGCACCGTCGCAGGTGCCGCGGGCACCGCGCACCACCTATACAAATTGCACCACGATTTCCGCCACGCCCTCATCATCGCCGCCGTCCAAAATCCGCTCGCCCACCGGTTCGGGGCAAGCCTTTTGCGCCAGCCACTTTTCGGTTTCAATCAACAGCTTGGCGGTCGGATTGTCAATATCGCCTGCCCGGAGCTCGGCCACGATTTGGCGGATGTCGTCGGTGCAGCGGTCGGCATAGTCTGCCAGTGCCAGGCGATAGGCATCGCGCGCCGCCCGGTCGGTTTCCAGCCTGGCATAAAAAGCCCGCGTATCCGTTCCCGCCGCCGCGCAGGCCGCGTAAAGCGATTTGCCGTTGCGCAGTGCCGCAAAAACCTTATCCAAAGCCGCGCCTGTTTCCTCCGCCGCGCCTTTCTTCTTTGCCGCGCCGCCTTTTTTGCCCGAAAGCACCGTTGCCCTTGCATTCTCCGGCACCCTCGCCGCGCCCGTCTCCTCCGGCATTGCCTCCGCGCCTTTTTCCTCTGCCGCCATTTCTCCGTCTTTCCGCTTCGGCATCTTATTCTTTATCTTCTCCCGTCAAAAGCACAAAAAAAGCGTTTGCCGGCCCTGCCCCCGGCGAAACGCCCTCTATGACATTCAATTTTTTAAACCAGTAAAAAATAACACGCGCCCGGAAACAACTTCCAAACGCACTCCGCCACGATACTGTTTTTTATAGCACCCCCTGACATAAAAGTCAAGAGTTTCGGCCGCCATTACGCCTGCAAAAGAAAAAAAGTAAATGCAAACACGTAAACAAATTGTACTTAGATTTTTTTGTTTAATTGACTAAAGCGCCGCGCCGCCGTACCCTGAAAGGCATGAAAAAACCGCCGTCGCAGACATTAAATAACCCCGCCGCCCGCCTTGCCGATAACGCAAGGCGCAAAATGCCGCCTGCACAAAAAAAACACCCCTCTTCCTCTTTTAGTCATTGCGAGGAGCAAAGCGACGCGGCAATCCATACTCCCCCTCCGCCGCCATTGCGAGGAACGAAGCAACGCAACACCCCGCCCCTCTCTCAAGTTACAAAGGATACCCATCGCCCGCAACCCGCCCCCCACTCTCGTCCCAAAGGACAATCGCTGCCCGTGGCGCGGCCTCTGCAGGTGCGGCGCGCACTGCTGGAGTTTGACCTCGCCGCGCTGTTGAAACGCGGTTGGCAAAAGGCCGACAAGCTGTTCTGGCTGGCGTTTGCCGCCGCCTTTGCCGCCCTGAACGCGATATTCCTGTTCCACGGCGCGCGGTTTCTGTTCGGCGACCACGACTGGAAATACCTGAAAAACGGCATTTCCCCCGGCGCCGGCCTGTTTGAAGGGCGCTTTGCCCAGTTTTTGCCGATAAACCTGTTAAGCGGCGGCGACATCCTGCCGATAATAAACAACGTGCTGGGCTTTGCCGGCTTTTCGCTGGGCGTGGCGCTGCTGGCGCGTTACTGGCGGCTGCCGCGGCAAAAAGGGGCATATATCCTGTTTGCGCTGTTCACGGCCGTCACCCCGTATATTTTGTCATTTATGTATTTCGCCTTTTTAATCATGCCGGTGCTGGGCTGGAGCGCATTTGTCGCCGGCGCCTTGCTGATAAGCGAAAAGGAAGAGCGGTTTCAGGCGTGGCGGACGGCAGCGGCAATAATTTTGCTGGCGCTGGCGCTGGGAGGCTATCCGCCGGTCATCAACCTCATTGCCGTCGCGCTGGCGGTACGCTGGCTGTTCGCGGTGCTGTTCGGCGAAGTGCAGGCGCTGCCGGAGCTCCTCCGCCGCTACCGCTGGACTTTGGCCAACCTGCTGCTGGCGGCAGGGTGTTACAAGCTCTGCCTGTGGGGATTGAGCCAAACCGGCGCCGTCAACACGGCATATTACAATCTGCAAACCACGCCCGTTTCCGAATGGGGGGAGAAGCTGCTGCTGATAGGCAAAGACGCGCTGTTGCAATTTGCCGCCACATTGCCGTTTATCACCGCGCCGTATAAGGCGGCCGCCGGAGCCGTTGCCGCATGCGGTGCCGCCGCCGTGCTGCTGCGCCTGTTTGCCCCTGCCGGCACGCCGTCTGTTTCGGCGCGGGCATACGGTGCCGGACACAAAATTCTGATAACGGCGCTGTTTGCCGCCGCCGTCTGCGCCCCGCTGGCGACGCTGTTTATCTCTGCCGACCGCGGCCAGGCCGAATTTGCGCCGCGCATAGACTTTTTCGGGCTGCTGTATTTTTACGCCGCCATGCTGGCTCTGTGCCAAAAAAACGCCGCCGCGCCGGTTGCACCCGCCGCCCGGCTGTTAAAAAACCTGTCGTTTGCCGCCGCCGTTGCCGCGATAGCCATTTCCGCCAATAACCTCTTTGCCGCGCAAAAAGTCTGGAAGCTGGGCTTTGACGCCGAGATGAAGCTCTACCGCCGCGCCGCCGCCCGTTTTATGTCCGACCCCGCATTTTATCCCGGCAACCGTTATATTATGGTGCAAGGCGGCTCGCCCGCGTTCCGCCCGCGCTTTTACCACGGGGCTTACCGCTACCCGAGCGATGATTTGCTGGATATATCGTATGTGCCGGGCATGAATCCGTCGGTGATGTGGAATTACTACGGCGTCAGCGAATACGGCGACCCGGAGGCATATGTATATACGTTCCGCCCGGTGGCATCCGACGCGGAAACCATTAAAAACGCAAAGCCCTGGCCGGCACCGCAAAGTACCGCCGTCATTTCCGCCGGCCCCTCGCCGCAAAACTGGATTTTGCTGGTGCTGACCCCGGACGGGCACGAGGGATTAAAAAACACCTACCATATCCGCTGACCATATCATACTCAACCCGCCCGTCTCGCCCAACCCTCTCTTTTTATTAGCCATTGCGAGCCCCTCTCTTTTCTAGCCATTGCGAGCCCCTCTCTTTTCTAGTCATTGCAAGCCCCTCTTTTTTCTAGTCATTGCGAGAAAAATGCCCCGCATTTTTCGTGGCAATCCTGTCCCAAAGCTGCAAACACCACACCCAATCCTGCCGATAACTGCAACAAAAAACTTGAAAACTCCGCCGACGCAGCTTATCTTACCCCCAATGGAAATTAACAAACAGGACACGCCGATGAATTTTGCCAAATCATTGCCGGCGCTGCTGGTCGCGGGGGGGATATCGCTTTCCGCCGGGACGCCGGGTGCCGCCGCTGCCGAAACCAAAGCGGACGCGGCCGATATTAAGAAGATAGAAAATTACCTCAACGCCATCAAGACCATGCGCGCCGACTTTGTGCAGATTGCCAGCAACGGCGAAAAGGTGGAAGGGCGGATGTATATAGAAAAGCCGAATAAAATCCGCATGGAGTATGACAAGCCCTCGGACGTGCTGATTGTGGGCAACGGCGACTATGTCGTGTATTATGACAAGGAGCTGGAGCAGATAACCAACATAGACTATGACGAAATCCCGGCGGCGGCGATTCTGGCCGACACGGTCAAGATTGACGGCAAGAAGATTGAGGTCGTGGATTATTATGAAGACCCCGGCGTAACGCGCATCGGGTTAAAATATGCGCATTCGGGGGATTTGGGGCCTTTCACGCTGGTGTTTGCGAACAGCCCGTTTGAGCTGCGGCAGTGGAAAGTCATCACCCCGCAGGCGATGGAAGTATCATTGTCGCTGTATAACGCGGTAACCGACGGCAAGCTGGACGAAAGTCTGTTTGAATTCCGCAAAAATGAGGAAAC
>CALXTP010000059.1 GCA_944391435.1 uncultured Alphaproteobacteria bacterium
ATCCCGGTTCTCCGCCCTGATAGCCGTTTTGCGAAGCGTAGGTGCGATATTCGCGCGGCAGGGCGTCAAACGTCGGCGTCGGGTCATCCGGATGCAAAACTGCACCGTCGGAAATGCGCTGCATGGCGATTTCCATCATGATGGCGCCAAGACGTGCATCACGCTGCATAACCTCACGCGGAAACAGCGACATGAATCGCATGAAGCTGCTGCCGATGCGGTTGCGTTGGTCAGCACGGTAGGCCATATCGGGCAGTATTACATTATCCACAATGTCTTGCCAGCTGCGGTAAGCCAAATTTTGTACGCCGGTTTCTTTTTCAAGATATTCCATAATTGTAGCCATAATTTTTAATTTTTTTGGGTTAATAATATTTTATCAAGAATAAGTATATCACATTTTTTGGTCTCTTGCAAGCTTTTTGAAACGGCGGAGGGCATGGGTACCCGCAAACAGGGGGCGGCGGCGTCAGACAGGCGGGAGGCCGGGAAATGGGGCAGGCAGCGGTCGGAAAAGGGGGGCGGGAGGCTGGAAAAGGATTAAAAGTGGTGCTTATGTGCCGGGCGGGCGAAAAATTGCTTGCATTTCCGCACATAAGGGCTTATTTTGGCGATATAGCGATTAACCGTGCGGCAAGCGTGCTGCCGCTTTCAGCAAAGGGCTCAGGAAGTTTTATGATTGACAATATACAGGAATTAGAAGAAAAACTCGGTTACCATTTTAAAAATCCCCGGTTGTTGGAGCAGGCGCTGACCCACGCCAGCTGGACGCCGGATATCCATAAAAACTATGAGCGGCTTGAATTTTTGGGCGACCGCATTTTGGGCGTTACCGTGGCCGATATGTTGTGTACGACGTTTGCCAACGAGCCGGAAGGCAATTTGTCGCAACGCTTTGTGGCGCTGGTGTGCAAGGAAACCGTGGCGGAAGTTATGCGCGGGCTGGGTGCCGATAAGCATATTATTGCGCAGGATCATAGCGTTTCGCGCAGCGTGCACGTGATGTGCGATATCGGCGAGGCTATAATTGCGGCGATTTATGCGGATAGCGGCGATATGGCGGCGGCGCAGGATTTTGTTCGGCGCAACTGGCTGGCGCTGATTGACCGCACTTCCAAGCCACGCAAGGATTTTAAAACGCAGCTGCAGGAAGTGGCCAGCCGCAAGGGGCTGGCGGCGCCGGTTTATAAGATGTTGAAAAAAACGGGCAGCGACCATGAACCGGAATTCCGAGTGGAAGTCTGCGTCGGGGAAGGGCTGGAAACCGAAGGCTGCGGACGCAACGTCAAGACCGCGGAGCAGGAGGCGGCACACGCCATGCTTATCCGGCTGGGGGCAATCAATGGCTGACGGGCAGAAACTGAACATGTCGGCGGAAAGCGGCAAGGCGGAGGCATCAGGCATGACAACGGAAAGCGGACGGCAGGCGGCCGGCGGAGAAACGCGTTGCGGGTTTGTGGCGCTGTTGGGGGCGCCGAATGCCGGAAAATCAACGCTGACCAACAATTTTGCCGGTTCCAAAGTCAGCATTGTTTCGCCAAAAGCGCAAACGACGCGCACGACGGTTAAAGGAATCGGTATTTGGCATAATACACAGATTATTTTTTTGGATACGCCGGGGATTTTTAAACCCAGGCGCCGGCTGGACCGGGCGATGGTCGCTTCTGCCTGGAGCGGGGTCGGCGATGCGGATATTACGGTGCTGACGGTTGATGCCAAGCGCGGTTTTGACGATGAAACGCGGGCGATTATTGACAGGCTTAAAGAAAATAAAATTCCGGCGCTGCTGGTGTTGAATAAAATTGATTTGGCAACGGGCGAAAAACTGCTCCGGCTTTGTGCCGAACTCAACGCTGCTTATCCTTTTGCGGAAACGTTTATGATTTCGGCACTCACGGGCAAAGGGACAAGCGAGTTTTATGATTATCTGGCGGCGAATCTGCCCGCAAGCCCGTGGTATTACCCCGAAGAGCAAATGTCTGATATGCCGCTCAAGCTGTTGGCAGCGGAAGTGGTCAGGGAAAAGCTGTTTTTGTATCTCAGGCAGGAGCTTCCGTATGCGTTGACGGTGGAGCCCGAATTATGGGAACGGCGGGCGGATAATTCGGTCAGGGCGGAAATGACGATTTATGTGGAGCGCGACAGCCAGAAACAAATCGTTCTCGGGCGCGGCGGCGCGATGGCGAAGAAAATCGGACAGGCGGCACGGTTGGAGCTGGAGGAGATGTTGGAAGAACGCATCCATTTGTTTTTGTTTGTCAAAGTGCGCGAAAACTGGGGCGACGATCCGGCACGCTATGCCGAATGGAATTTGGATTTTCGGGCATAATACGGCAGGGAGGGGTTTAAATCCGGCGGCGGCAGGGCTATATGTTCCGTAAATCATTTTCGGGGAGAATGTCTGATGGAAATATATCTGGCTGCCGGGTTGGCGTTTATGTATCTGCTAACGGTGATGCTGCTGCCGGCACGGGCGCAAAAGAAAATTTGGACCAGCGCGTTTATTTTGGCATTTGCAATTATGTCGGCGGCGGTTTTTTATGTCAAGTCGTATGCCGATGAAACGCTGATGCGGGCGGGCGAACTGAACTGGTATTATATCCTTTATGTGTTTGGGGCTATCAGCCTGGTTTTAGGGGCTATCAATTTGTGGATTTACAAAAAGGGGCTTATCGGGCTGTTTGCCGGAGATGACGGCGAAGAAGATGACGGCAACGTGGCATGAAGCGGCGGCGCGCGTAAAATATGTGGATATGTGGCAGGCGGGGCTGGCTTGAAACGGCGGCAGAGAGTATGACGATAAAAAAAGAACCTGCCAGGCGCCGGAAAAGGACGGGACTTTGATGACTGACGAACAAAAAACATTTGCAAACAGGCTGAAACGCCTTTTTTTTGATGACGGGGGCGAGGCAATGCCGTCCGGCTTGTTTTATGCGCTGGCGGCGGCTTTTGTTGCGGTGCTGCTGGGGAATGTGCGGTTCGGCAGCGGCTTTGTGATGGATTTGGCGGAACATATCCACTCCGCGTGGCTGGCCAGCACCGGCAAAGTGCCGTATCGGGATTTTTTTCAGCACCATAACCCGCTGTTGTGGTATCTGGCTGCGCCGGTAACGCAGCTGTTTTATCGCGATATTGCCGTTTTGTATGCCATGCGGCTGCTTTCCGTAGCGGCGTGGGGCGTTGTTTTTTATCAGCTTTATGCTTTGGCGCGGGATTATTTCGGCGGCAAAAGCGCGGCACGTTTTGCGCTGCTGTTACTGGTGCCGCTACCGACGGTGTGGGAAGATGCGCAGAACCTGCGGCCGGATACGCTTATGTTTGCCTGTATTTTGGCCGGCGTGCGGCTTCTGCTGGCTTATCTTGATACGCATAAACGGAGCAGGCTGGTTTGGTCGTTTGTTTTTTGGAGCCTGGCTTTTTGGTTTTTGCAAAAGGCGGCTGTTCCCGGCGCGGGCTTTCTTGCCGTTGTGCTTGTCATGCTATGGCGGGGGCAAATCCGCTGCGGGGATTTTTTGCTTGCGGCGGCGGCAGCCGTTGCGCTTAACGGCGCGGTTATCGGCGGACTGTATGGCGCGGGGGCGTTGGAGGCGTGGTATAAATGGAATTTTGCGTTTAACCGGGGGCTGGCCGGCTATTACGGCGAGTATACTTCTTATGTGGGGTGGTGGCTGCCCTTTTATGCCATTTTGCTCAGTGCGGCAGCTATCCGTTTTTTTGAGTGGAAGGCAGGGGATTTCGTTTTGCTGGGCCTGGTGCTGCCGGTGGCGGCATCGCTGTTTTTCTTTGCGCCGCATCCGCAATATTATACCTTGTACTTCCTGCCGGTGTCCGTGTTGGCGGCAAGGGCCGTGCTTTGGGCTGCCAAACGGCAAAGGGCGGCGGTTAATGCCGTGGCGGCGGTTGTTACCGGGGGTGCTTTGTTTTTGGCAGCGCCGCGGGCAGAAAATGCGGCGGCATGGGAAGTTTTTGCCGCACGGGCAGATTTTGTGCTGAAAAATGCGGCGGAAGATGACAAGGTTATGAACGGAGAAGTTTCCGGCACGGTGAATCTGTTTAATCCCGATGCCGATTATTTTTGGTTTGGCTATAATAACATTATGCCGGCGGCAGTGTATGCGGGGTTTGCCGATTTTAACTATGGCGAGGCAATCAAAAAGGCGCGGCCGAAGTTTTTGTTTATGCCGCGGAACGGCTTGTTTGACTTTATGGCGCTGTGGCATTCCAAGTGGCTGTTGGAGCGCAATTACGCGGCAAGGTTTCTTATGCGGGAAGATGAGGGCTGGCGGCAGAATATTTCGCAAATCAATTTTTCCTGCTGGCCGGTAGATATGGATTTTGTTGAAAAGAATTACCGTTGGATGTGTGCGGAAGGCAAAAGCGTGTGCCTGTGGGTGCGAAAAGCTGCCGCGCCGGAAGCGGTCGGAGAGAGGAGACCCGGCAATGCGCCATTATCGCCTGAATAATATCAAATTGCCGTTGGAAGCAGCGGAAGAAGAGGTTTTGCCGCAGGTGTTGCGGACAATCGGCGTTGCAGCGGTGCAAAATTTCCGGATTGTGAAAAAGTCGCTGGACGCACGACGGAAAGACAGGCTGTTTTGGGTGTATGCGGCGGCGTTTGAATATGACGGCGCTTTGTCTGCGGGCGGCGATTTGGCAGAGGTGGAGCCGGAGGAAATTCTTGATTTTCACGGCTGGCAGGCGGCGTGGGGAAAGGAAGCGCCGCGTCCGGTGGTGGTCGGTTCGGGACCGGCGGGCATGATGGCGGCGCTGTGCCTGGCAGAAGCCGGGGCGCACCCGATTGTTTTGGAGCGCGGGGCTGCCGTGCGCGAAAGGCAAAAGGCAGTACAACGCTTTTGGAAAACGGGCGAATTTTCGCCGGCGGCCAATGTGCAGTTCGGCGAAGGCGGTGCCGGGACTTTTTCGGACGGCAAGCTGATGACCGGCATCAAAAAAGACGCCCATACCGCCAAGGTGCTGCGCGAATTTGCGGCGGCGGGTGCCCCGAAGGAGATTTTGTATCTGGCCAAGCCGCATATCGGCACCGATTATCTGGCACAGATGACCGAAAATATCCGCCATAAGACGGAAAGCCTCGGCGGCGAGTACCGCTTTAACGAAACGCTGGCCGATTTGAAACTAGCAGAAGACGAAGACGGCAATAAACGGCTGGCGGCGGCAGTGGTGCGCCGAGCGGACGGTTCGCTTTATGAACTGGAAACCGACGCGCTGGTTCTGGCGCTCGGACACTCGGCGCGCGATACGTTTAAGATGTTGTTTGAGCGCGGGCTTTATATGATGCAAAAGCCGTTTGCCGTCGGGGTCAGGATTGAGCACAAGCAGGCAGACATCAATCTGGCGCAGTATGGCAAAAAATATTGCTCATCGCCTTATCTCGGCGCGGCAGACTATAAGCTGGCGGAACATCTGGACGGCGGCCGGTCGGTTTATACATTTTGTATGTGCCCCGGAGGAACGGTGGTGGCGGCGACCAGCCTGCCCGGGCATGTGGTTACCAACGGCATGAGCGAATTTGCACGCGATAAGGAAAATGCCAATGCGGCGCTGCTGGTTAATGTTGACGAAAGGGATTTCGGGTCGGCACATCCGCTGGCCGGCATGGAATTTCAGGAGAGGCTGGAGAAAAGGGCGTTTGAACTCGGCGGTGGAAATTATTTTGCGCCGGTGCAGACGGCGGGAGATTTTTTGGTGGGGCGCCGGACACAGCGGCTCGGGCGAATCCGCCCGTCTTATCAGCCGGGCGTGACGCCGGCGGATTTTAAGGAACTGTTTGCCGAACCGTTGTATCGGGCGTTGCAGGAAGGCATCCGGCTGATGGATAAAAAATTGCACGGATTTGCGACGGGCGATGCCGTGCTGACGGCGGTGGAAAGCCGTTCGTCTTCGCCGGTGCGTCTGGTGCGCGATGCCTGCTTTATGAGCAATATCGGCGGGGTGTATCCTATCGGCGAAGGTGCGGGATATGCCGGCGGCATTACCAGTGCGGCGGCCGACGGGGTTAAGCTGGCGGAGGCGCTGTGCCGGAAAAAGGCGGCGGGGTAAGAGGAAACGGCGATAAAAAAGCCCCTGCGCAAGGTTAGAAACGCAAGGGCTGAAGAAAAAAAGATGTTTAACATAAAGCGGCACTTCACAGCGCGACATGCTTTTGTTTATACAGCAGGCTGTTTAATACCTTGCACTTATAAGTGCGGAGAAAGTCGGCGTTGCTGTATGTCAGAAATGCTTCTTTTTCGTATTGAAACGTGTATTCCCCGTTTCCGTTACGGAGAAGCTGGGCAGGCAAAACGGTAATGTCTTCATCAAGAGGGATGAACATGGCGTCTTTAATGTCAAAGACGTATTCGTCCAAACCGTCTACCTTAATTGCCGGATGCTGCACGGTGCCGGTTATGCCGTCTTCGTTGAATGTACGTATTGCTACGGCAAAGTGCAGATTTTCTATCCTGCTCCAAATCAAGCGGGCAAAGAAACCGAGGGAAAATTTAAGCTCTTCCGCCGGCAGATTTTTTTTGATGCTCATAATTTACATAGTTTTATTGTTTCATGACATAAATAGCACAAAATTTTGTCAATGGCAAGCGTTTTTTTTCGTTTACAGATAATTTTTTTTGCAGTATACTGTTTTTATGGCGGCAGAGGGCCGAAAACGCAAGGAAAGGCAATGACAATGAGCGAATGGACGGTGCTTGGCAATGCTGAAACGGTGAAAGCGCTATTCAGGCTTAAAAAGGCGACGCGCGCCTATCGGCAGGAAATGACGGCGGCAAATGCCCTGCAGATGAAAGACGCTTTTCCCCAGGCAGCAGCAGCGGCGGCGGATAATGCGGCGGCGTGGGCAAAGATTATGTACAGGGCTTCGGCCGGCGTTTTGCAGCAGGCCGTTGCGGCGGTTGATGCGGAAAAGCTGGCAGCGTTGGCTCCGGACAGCCCGGTTTATGATTTGTTTGAGCCGAAAGCGGCGGAAGAATTTAAGAAATATTTGCAAAAACAGGCTTCACTGAATGCTAAAATAGCCAAGGCGGAACAGCCTTCCGGCGGCAAAACGCGTTCCGGCAGGGGTGCCAAGGCCAAAGAAGAAGATGCTGCGGTTGGCGAGCTGCGGGCAGAAATTTTGGCAGCAATTGACCGGGATAAAAAGCTCAGCGAGGCTGAAAAAGACGAGCGGAGGCAGGCGCTGGCCGCGGCCGAAGAAATCAAAGTGCAGGCCAAGGGCGCCAAATGCAAACTGTCATTCGGGGATTTTGCCATAGATACCATGCTGGCGCGCGAAGGCGTGCAAATGCCCGGGAAGTTTTCCAAATATGCCGGACTTAGCGCAGAAACGGCCAAGACTTTGAAAAACGGCAAATATGCAACGGCAGCCGGATTGCAGGCCAAGAGCGCCAAGGCTGCTGAGACGAGAGCGGCCAAAAAGCAGAAAGAGGAAGCGGAAGAATACAAAAATTGGCTCAAAGAAAGGGATGAAAACGCAAAAGAATTGCCGCAGAAGGTTGCGGACCTGTTGGCGGCGGCGGTGCCGGGAAAGGTGTTTGACGATGTGGGCGGAGAGAATTTGCTGGCGTCGGTCTGCCAAGAGCCGAAACAGGCTGCTGCGGCTTTTTGCCTCAGCCTGGCTAACGGCGTTATGAATAACCGGACGGTCTGGAGCCTTTTTCGCGAAAACAACAATGACGATTGTTTTGACAGCAGCAGCTTTTATGAAAAATGTGTGCAAAATACCGTGCGCGAACATCAGATTTCGCCGGCAAAAGAAGCGGCGGCCCTGTATGAAGCTTGCCGCGGCGGCGCCAAAACGGATTTGAAATCGCAGATTACCAAGCATGCCAGGGCAGTGGCAGGGCTGGTGCTGCCGTATGAGGAAGCCAAAAAACTGCTGCAGCAGGAAATTTATAAAAACGGTATGGCAGTGCGGCGCGACGACCGGTTTGATATGGATAAGTTTAATTTTATGAATGAAGTATTGGGCGAAGACGGCTATCGGATTCAGCTGTGCCGGCTGCCGGTCGGCTATAAGACGGCCAAGGAAGCGAAACCGCTCAGCGAAGAAATTTTGGCCGATATGCGCCGGGCAGACGGCATTAAGGCGCTTAAAAACAAAGAAATTGCCCTGATGTATCGGCTGGGTGAATTGAAAAAAAACAAGCCGGGGGCGGATTTGGGCAATCCGAGCGCGTCGCAGCAGGTTGAACGCCTTTATAATACGTTTATGCAGGTCTTTTATAATGCCGAGCCGCACCGTTCCGGCGGGCTGTATGATAAAACTTATGAAACGCAATGGCGGGCGTTTGTCGGCAATGGCGGCAATATGCAAAAGGCAGATGCCGTATATGGCTATTTTAACCGCGAGGCGGAACGGGCCGGAGAAAGCAGGGAAACAGCACTGGCCCGCTGGCTGGGCAATCTGGAAAAGGGCAACTATGCCGACCCGGGCAATCCGCTGGTTTCATCCAGCGCACACCATGTTTTTTACCGCCGGTTTGCGGGTGCGGTAGAAAATCCGGCGGCAAGGGTTAATGCCGCGGACAACGTGACGCCGGTTATTTCCATGCATCCGGCCGATGTGGATATGCATAAAGACGAAGAACACCGGTTTGATATGAAGGAAATTTATTTGTTTGAACGCGACGGCACAATACAGACCGGTTCGTTTAACAGCGTGAAAAAAGGGGATACGCTGTTGATGCCGGTGGTTATGAAAAGGCAGGCGGACGGAAGCTTTCGCCCGCTGATGGAGCCCGATACGCTGCTGGCCGGCGACGGGCTGGCCGTAAAAGAGCCGAAAGTGGCGGGGCGCAGCAACGGCGTTGCCGAAAAGAGCGTATGGGCGGATTTGCCGCAGGCGGGGGCGTATTTTTCTGATTTGAGGCCGCCTCGCGACGGCGACGGGCGCTGAGCTTTTTTGCATACGGGCGCAACGGCGGCAAAACGGCAATAAAAAAACGGGAATTAAAGGGTGTCTTTGCGGCAAAGGCGCTTTTTTTTGTGGTTAAATTGCGGGAAAATATTGAGCCGGAACGGCCGGGCGGGTACAATGGCGGCAAGTTTGTGCCGGTGCCGAATGCCGGGCAATGATTTTAATTCGCTGATTTTGGGGAGGCCTGATATGAATAAAAAGCTTTTAATCGCGGGGGGAATTTTGGCGGCGGCGGTGGCCGGCGGTGCCGTATGGGTGATGCTGCCCGACGGGAAGCCGCAGACGCTGGCGGCGTATTGGGATGGCGAGAGCGCCCTTGACCAGCCCGATAAATCCGGACGGCTGCCGTTGCTCAGAGCGGTTGAGGCCGGCGATATTGATGTTGCCAAATATCTGGTGGCGGCCGGTGCCGATACGGATAAAAAAGACAGGAATGGCGTTTCTGCCCTGGCGCTGGCGGCAGGATCCGGAAACTTTAACCTGTTTGAAGCGGTGGCGGCCGGGCATAAAGGCGATTTTAAGGCGCCGGAACTGATGGACAAGGCTTTGGATGGCGGCAATCTGAAAATCGTGCAGGCCCTGTTGGACAAAGGTAGCGATGCCAATGCCGTTTTGCTGTTCAAAGGCAAGCATAAGCCCGACGATATGCCGGATATGACTGATCCGCGCGTGGTTACGCCGCTCAAAAAAGCCGTGGCGGCGGAAAGGGCGGATATTGCGGCAGCACTGTTGGACAAAGGTGCGGACGGCGCAGGGTATTTTCTGCAGCAGGTGGTGCGGACGGGCAAGCCGGAACTGGTCAGGGTTTTGGGCGACAAAGCCGGAGATTTGCGCGCGCTTGAAATCAAAAATATGGATTTGCTGACGTATGCCGCAGATAAGGCGCCGTTGGCGACGCTGTCTTATCTGATAGATAAAAACGCCGGCGATATCAACCTGGCATTGCAACAGGTTTTGCTGTACCGGAAAGGAGAAGCCGACGGAGATAAAGCTGATGCGGCAAAAGGCAATGGCGAGGCAGAAGAGATGGCGGCGGGTGGAAATGCCGTGCCGGAAAGGGGAGCGGAAGATAAAAAAGCTGCAGATGCGGCGCAGCCGGGCGGTGAATCCGGCGTTTCTGCGGTTTCGGCAGAGGGAAAAGCCGCGGCCGCGGAGCTGCTTTTGCAAAGGGGGGCACGCCCGACGGTGGAGGCTATGGAAATGATGCTGGCCCGCAAACAGCCGGATATTTATCTGGCGCTGGCCAAGTGTATGCCCAATCCGAATGTGGCGGCAAACGGCAAAGACAGCATGCTCATATATGCGATTGAGCACGGCTATACCGATGCCGTGGAATATCTGTTGGAACAGGGGGCAGATATATGGCTGGCCGAGGCCGGCGGCAAAATGCCGCTGGGCGAAGCAATCCGGCTGGCGAAAAAATATCCTGAACTGCCGCCTTTGTTTGAGAAAAAGCTGAAAGGTCCGAATGAGCAGGGGTATGAAGGCGAAACGGCGCTGATGCTGTATGCTAAAGCAGGCGACGAACCGGCGTTTATGCGGCTGGTACAGGGCGGCGGCGACATCTTTTTGACGGATAATGCCGGCAGGACGCTTTTGATGTATGCGGCAGAGGGCGGTAATGACAAGATTATGGCGCATCTGCTGTATAACGGGCTTAATGTTGCAGCCAAAGACAATGCCGGACGGACGGCGCTGATGTATGCGGCCGGTGCAGGACACGACGCAATGGTGGCAAGCTTGCTGGAAAAAGGTGCCAAGGCGGTGGATGCCGATTATGAAGGCAAGACGGCTTTGATGTACGCGGCGGAGAAGTGTCGGCCGGAAACGCTACGCCTGTTTCTTGATAACGGCGAGGGCGTGATTAAAGCGGATAATAAGCAACGGACAGCGCTGATGTATGCGGCCAAGAGCGGCAATGTGCCGGCGGCGGCGTTTTTGCTGGAGCAAAATAATGATGTCGGACAGTTTGACGCAGATGATGTTTCGGTTTTGGCTTATGCGGCGCAAAGCGGCAATGCCGAGATGATAAAACTGATTTTGACTTATGGCGGCGACGTTTATGCGACAGATAAATTCGGGCGGCTGCCTTTGTTGTATGCCGTGCAAAAAGGCAATGAGGCGCAATTTGACCTGTTGAACAGCGTGCATATGGCCTATACCGAGGTGAACCGGAAAAACGGCAAAACGGTGCTGATGTACGCATCGGCGGGCGAAAATGCAGAGATTTTGCGGCGGGTGCTGGACGGCTCCAAGCCTGTCCTTAATCGTAAAGACCGGCAGGGGCGGACAGCACTGATGTATGCGGTTAACAAGGGGCGTCCGGATATTATCCGCGACTTCTTGCGCAAAGGCGCTAATCCCGAAGCGCGCGACAATGCCGGCAAAACCGTGTTGATGTATGCGGCGGAAGGCATGGTCAGCGTTAATATGGTTACCGTGCTGCACCGGCTGCAGGGGCTGCATTCCCCGATTATCCATATGCGCGACAATGACGGCAAGACGGCGCTGATGTATGCGGCGGACGGAAAGTACAGCCAGCTGATTAAAGTGCATATGCTGCTTGGTACGGATATGGATGCCAATGTGGCGGACAATACCGGCAAGACGGCGCTGATGTATGCGGTCGGCAATGCGGCGGTGCGTGTTGATATCAAAATGGCGGAAGAACTGCTTAATGCCAGCAAAGATGTCAACCAGAAAGACGATAACGGGCGGACGGCGCTGATGTATGCGGCGGAAAATCCTAATGCCGGCAGCAGAATTCTGGATATGCTGATTGCCAAGGGTGCCGATGTGAATGCAGCGGATAATAACGGCAAAACCGTATTGATGTATGCGGCGGCGGGCGGCGATATCGGCAAAGTGCGGCTGTTGATTGATGCCGGCGCAAAGACCGGTGCGAAAACGCAGGATGGCAAGACGGCGGCCGATTTTGCCAAAAGCTGCGGGTCGTGTTTTGTGAACGCGACAAAAGGATTGTGGAAATAGGTTTGGCTGCCGAGGGGCTGCGATGGCCGTGGCGGCGGGCAGCCCGGAAGCGGTTTGCAAGGTTTGGCAGCCGGCATTTGCGGTTTGATGCCCGGCTGCAGGGCAAAACAAAAGCCCCACGCGCGGGGCGAAGGGCTTTTGCCGAAAAACAATCGGCCTGTCTGACTGCAGTTCGGGAGATTCAGCCGCCTTTACGGGGGCGGAATATCCCGGGGACTTTCATTTTATCCCTCATAAAAACAATCAGTCAAACACGACAGCAATGCGTTCGTGCGATAAGCATGCGTTCTCATAACAGGCTTCAATCTTCAGCTTTCCGTCCGTTCCGTCAAAACGGAAGAAATGCGCCGGATTGTGCTCAACCTTTTCCAAACACCAGCAGCGGCAATCAAGTTCCCTGTCTGCATCTATGCCATAGTTTCGCAAAACTGCGGCCGTGGCGGAAATCCGCTCGGAGGCGCCGTGGTCTTTCATCGTGGCCATGAAGTTTTTCCATGACGGCAAACGGCCTTTGGAGCCGTTAAATTCCAGATGTTCCGCAATATAGCCGGCATAAGGGTGGTTATATGCGGCGCTTTCCCCCGATTGTGCGGTCTTTTTCATAAAGATGCCGGACTTCAGCTGCCAGCCCCAAACTTCGTTTTTGCGCGAGAGGTCTAAGGCTTCCAAAACTTCAAAACGGTTCGTGCCGGATATCTTGTAGACAATCGGAAGCACAGTGGGAATGAGGGTGGGAGAAAGTGAGCGTGCTTCTTCCGGTCCACGTATGGGCGCGGGTTTTCCGTTTTCGGCATCGCGAACGCATTTTTTGCGGCGGATTTTGCCCTTGCGTGCATTGGCAAAAGCAATCAAGTTCAAAACCGTGCAAATCAAAGATACCGCTATCGGGCGGGTGGTGGCGTCTGCCAAACAGGCGTTGAGGCTGTTCGGATTTACATGCAATGCATTGATGACGTTCATGGTCATCGTTTTTTCTGTTGTTTTCATAAGAATAAAATTTAATAGTGAGACAAGATGATAGTTGTTGTAATTTTGATGTAGCAGATTTTTTTTTAAAGGGCAAGAGGTGCGTGAGGTATAATGATACAGATACCGGTTAGAATGTATGTAAAATAAGGGTGCAGAGAGGAATTCCCGATTGTGGATAAACCTGTGGATAACTCTGAACGGGCTGGTATTTGGCAGAAAATTTAATGGCGAAAACAGGGAGATATTTTTTAAGCCGGGCAAAAAAAATTAATTTTTTTATCGCTGTTTTGTTAATTTTCATGCAGGCAGAAATTTCTGCCGAGAATCAGAAATGGTTCGGGGCTTTCATCGGCTCTTATTGCTCACAGTGTTGGATATAACATCGTCATATTGCCGGAACTATGAATTTGCTCAAATTGACAAATATCAGAAAAATGAGGACGGCAGCCTGACCATTACATCCGAACAGGAAGACCCTTATATGGCATTTCGGACGGAATTATTGTCGGAATAGTCTGAGTATAAGTACATTTTCAAAGCTCCGAAATAAAGTTTCGGGGCTTTTT
>CALXTP010000060.1 GCA_944391435.1 uncultured Alphaproteobacteria bacterium
GCGGCGGCCATCTCCGGATGGCGCTCTTTCAGCTTTGCCAAGATGGATTTTATCCGCACCATCGTATACAAGATATACGGGCCGGTGTTGCCTTCAAACGAGGCGAACTTGTCTATGTCAAAAATATAATTGCTTTCGCACGGGTTCATCAGGTCGCCGTATTTAATCGCCGCCAGCCCGATGGTCTGCTTTAATTGCCGCAGCTCGCCGGCGTCCATATTTTCTTCGCCTTTGATGGTTACTTTGCTTTCTACCGTATCCAGCAATTCCGACAGCTTCATCGTGCCGCCGGAGCGGGTTTTGAACGGTTTGCCGTCTTTGCCGTTGACGGTGCCGAAGCCGATGAACGACAAGCCGGTTTCGGGGCGGACAATTCCTGTTTTGCGGGCGCAGCGGAAGACGCGTTCAAAATGCAGCGCCTGGCGCTTGTCTACCACATACATCACGCGGTCGGGGCGGAAGTCCTGCTCCCTTTGCACCAGCGTCGCCAAATCGGTCGTTTCGTAAATCGCGCTGCCGTCGGATTTTAATATTATGCATGGGGGAATCGGCGCGGTATCCGTTTCTTCTTTGACGTCTACCACCAGCGCGCCTTCGCTCTCGTAGGCAAAGCCCTTGTCTTTCATCATTTTGACCATATCCGGGATATAGGGGTCGGCGTCTTTTTCGCCGTTCCATAAGTCAAAATCTACATCCAGGCGGGCGTAGTTGCGCTTCAAATCCGGCAGAGAAACGCTGATGATGTGGGCGAGCAAAGCGCGATAGCCGCGGCGGCCGTCCTGCATTTCCTTGGTGGTTTGGCGCGCGGCGGCGAGGTATTGTTCGTCTTCTTTGGATTTGCCCGAGGCATAGGGGTATATTTCTTCCAAATCGGCCAGCGTAAACGGCGGCTCTTTGGGGTATTCGCCCTGATAAGCCGCGTCAAAATACGGCAGCCCCGGCTGGCGCAGGCTCAGCTCGTGGATAATCAGCCCCATTTGCAGCCCCCAATCGCCGAGATGGGCGTCGGCAATGACCTTGTGCCCGGCAAAGCGGTTTAAACGCTTCAGGCATTCGCCGATAACCGCCGAGCGCAGGTGCCCGACGTGCAACGGCTTGGCAACATTGGGCCCGCCGTAGTCTATGATGACGGTTTGGGGCGATTTTGTTTTTTCAAAGCCGCAATCCGCCGCGGTGCCCATTTCTTCCAGATAGCGGGCAATAAACGCGTCTGTGACGGTGATGTTGATAAAACCCGGCGCTACGACGGAAACATTTTCTACCACATCGTTGGCGGGGAGGGCGGCGGCAACATCGTTGGCAATCGCCAGCGGGGCTTTGCGGTATTGGCGGGCGGCGGACATGGCACCGTTGCACTGGAACTGGCATAAATCCGGACGCGCGGAAACGACGACCCGCCCGAGAGAGGCGTCATAGCCGGCGGCGGCAAAGCCTTTGGAAAAAATATCGCTTAAAATGTCAATAACTGTTTGCACAACGGTTCTCCTGTCTTATGTTTGTTCAGCCTTATTGTTTCATCTTTTGCGGGCGCGGCATATTTCCACACCGCATCAACCGGCGGGATAAGCGGACGGCGCCCAGACTGCCGGGAGTTTAATACGGGTATGGCGAAAAGTCAAGCCCCGGCAAAAGGGAGGAGCCGGCTTTTACCGGATATTATCGGCCAGGAAGCGGCGGGCGCGAATCAAGGCGTCTTCGTCCAACACCAGAACGATGTAATCGCCGCTGATGAACAGGCTGTCTTTGGACGGCCACGGGCGGGCACGGTTCAGGATATAGCCGCGCAATGCGGAATTTTCCCGCGCGGCTTCCGCCAGGCCGGCATCTGCAGCCAAAAAGTCTGACTGGTAATAGAAATTATAGGCGTCTTTGGAAGCTCCGGCGGGGTAATAGGCCCAGGCCAGCAGTTCGCCGCTCTTCTTTTCGCCGCGGTTTTTCAGGTAATATTTGCCGCGCAGGCTCTGTTCGCCGATTTGCAGCAGCTTGTAATGCCCGTTGACGTTAAATTCCGGCATTTTTTCCAGCCGGGTGATAATCCTTTCGGCCAGCTTTGTTTCCGCATCCCAGCCGAATTTCCAGACTTTAAGGGCATAGGCCACGCGGACAAAACCTGCAAATACCAATATGACCGCCAGCGTGTAGCCGACGCGTTTCAGGCGGCTGCCGCCCAGTTTTAAGATGATTGTTATTGACAGGGCATAAATAAGCGGCAGGCCGTAAAAATCGGAGCGTACCCAGGAAACGGCTTCTTCCCCCGCGGGCAGGCTGAAAAACGTGCTTAAACGCGAGGCCAGCAAAATTAACGGAACCATGGCAAGGCCGCGCATGGCGGCTTTGGCATTCGGGCTTTGGAATATCAGGGCAAACAGCGCCACCAGCACCACGGCCAGGCAGCACAGCTTGTAAAACAGCCCGGCAAAAGGCATCGGCGCGGCAAACTGCGTGAAAATTGCCGCCAGCAGGCCGGGCAGGCGCGAGGGCAGGGCGGCAACGGCCGAAAACCAACAGCCGTGGCGGGGAGCCATGATGCCGACGTCTTTTAAGACAAAAATGATAAAAGCATAAATGACCAGCGCGGCGGTCAGGTCGGCAAACGCCTGCACCATCCGCTTAAAGGCACATTTCAGGCTGATGTCGGCAAAGACGGTTTTGAGAAAAATTTTGCCCAGCAGCGCCACGCCGATGAAATTGATTATCGGCAGCCAGGCACCGAGCGCCATGATGAACAAGAAGACGGCGGCCAGGTTGCAAAGGTATATGGCGTTCAGATGGCGGCCGTGGCTGTCTGCCAACATCAGGGCGGCCAGCGACAATGCCGGCAGCCAAAAGCCGGACAGCGTGTCGCGTGCGGTATACAGCCAGCCCAGGGCATACGGCGTGATGATGAAAAACAGGCCGGTTACGACATAGGCGGCCGTCCGCTGCGGCAGCTGCCAGTAAATGCCGAGCAGCACCCCGGCCAACGCCAGACCGGCAAAGGCCCATAAATTGTTAATGACAGGGAGGATTTCTCCGTCAAACAAAAGCTCCTGTAGCCACCAGGCGGAAAAGCGCCCCGTGGCGAGCCCGGCTTCCGGATTGACGCCGAAACGGACGGCACCCCAGTCGCCGGCACCCCACATGAAATTGACGGTATGGAACAAAAAGGCCAGATTGATGAAGCCGAACAGCTGCCAGAAACTTTTGCGGTAAAGCCGCGGTATGGCGTTGTAAGCGTTGCAGATTTCATCGGCCCAATCCAAATCGCAACAGAAATGACGTATTTTTCCCCGCAATTCCGGTATGCACAATATGAAGATGGCAGCGGCAACGGCGAAACCGGCGCAGGCCGCTGCCGTTTCGGAAACGGCGATACCGAATTTGCCGGCGAGGAGGCCGCACAGGCTGACGATTATGCCGCTCATAACGGCGCAGGTAAGATAAAAAAACGGCTTTTTCATCTGTTTTTCCCCAATGGTGATGGTGCGTACGTCTGTTTATGTCCGGATTATACGGTGCGGCGGTGCCCGGTGTCAAAAAAAAACTTGACTTATCCCCCTACTTCTCCGGCCGGCCGGGCAGCGGAGGCGGCGGGCAGGGGTATGGAGCGCAGCGGGCGGGAGGCTGAGTGCTGCAGGGTTAAATGCGGCCGGCGCGGGGGCCGGGCTTTGTTGTTTCCGAAGGCGTGTCGGGCAGGTTGCAACGGGAAAAGGCAGGGGGAAATTTTTTGTTGCAAATTTGTTTTTTTTTGTTAAAATGCGCAAATCGGTTATTAAAGGAGCTGTCATCATGCCCAGAAAAATGAGCCGGAGGAAAAAACTGGCGCGCGTGGTCAAGCGCAAATTGGCAAAACCCATGCTGTATGCTTTGGGGCTGAGCCTGCTATTGTATCTGGCCGTCAGCAATGTGGTGCTGCAAAGGCGTTTAACGCGCGACCAGCTGCCGCATTTTGTGATTACCAAGATTTCGTCGGCGTTTGACGAAACGGAGTTTTTGCATATGCTCCTGACCGTGCAGGAAATTATGCGCCTGCCGCAGGCGGCTGCCGAACTCAAGGCTTTTGCCAACGGGCCGTATCCCGGCGATTGCCCGCCTTATCTCAGGCGGCAGCTTTATCGCATGAACTGGGAGCCGCAGGCGTTTTTGGTGCGGATGAAAAAAATGATGGAGATGTATGCCGTTTATGACCGGGTGTCCCGGCTGGACGATACAATCGCCTTTTTGGCAAAGGAAATTGACGAGCAGCGTTTTCCGCCCGAAATGGATGTGCAGGTGCAGGCGTTGCAAAAAGAACGCGACGGCATTATCGGCAAAGAGATTACGCCGGCGGAGTTTGAGTTTGCCAAAGAATACGGCGGGCTGCTTGTCCGTTTGCAAAATATATGATTTTTCAGAGAGTTGTGAGGTAACTGCGGGGCGCTTGGACGCCCCGTTTTCGTATTCTGCCGGAGCGGCGCGAGTGTGCGCGGGCGGCGGGGCTATGCGCGTGTGCGGGGGCCGGGTGCTTGTGTGCGCGGGCGGCTCATCTGTCCGGAGCGGCGCAAGTGTGGCGTATCGCCATATCCCCTTTTGCCGGGACAGCGGGATATATCCGAGAGTAAAAAAGCGAGATGCGGGGAAAGGCTTATTATAACAAAACAGGAGGCCGGCTTATAAAAAAAACCGCAGCGGTTGGCTGCGGGTGCGGATTGTTATAAAAAAATAACTTAGTCCGATATATAAAATCCTGCTCCGGCGAATTTTTGCACCAAATCCGGTTCGGAAAGCGCCGCAGGCTGTCGCCGGCGTGCGCCGCGCAGGCTTATCTTTCTACGCGGACTTCGCGGCAAACGGTGCGGCAGCGTTTTATGCCGTTGTCACACGGGACGTATGTTACCGCCGGTGCCGGCACGTCATATACCTGATAAGTGGTGATGACCGTTTCCATCTGGATTTCCGGGCAACATTCCGTTACGCCGACATAACAAGGGCATTTTGGGCATTCCGGCTCGCAGGGAACCGGCTGCAGATATACCTCGCGGGCACATCCGCCCAGCGCCAAAACGGCCAATCCGGCCATTGCAAAAGTCTTTTTCAGCATTTTCTGCTCCTTGGTTTTAGATATTTAACATTTTATGTTGCTTTATCATATATGCATTTTTGGCAAAAGTCAAATTTTTTTTAAAAAAAAGCCCGGCAGGCGGCGCGGGCGTTGGCGGGCAACAGCCGGCGCGGGGCTGTGTCCGGCGGCGCGGGCAATGGTTGAGGGCGCAAAGCAATGCTGTGTTGCATGGGGTAGCGTCCGGAAGACCCGGCGGCGGCAAATTGGGGGTTGACTATTCCGAAAACAGAGCGTATATTCATGCCACTGTGATTTATTATTTTTTGTTTAATTTTTAATATATTTTGCTTTATGGACAATAAATTTGTTACCCTTGTTGAACGAAAAGCAGACAAGGAACTGCAGGCGTATTTGGAAAGCCTGACGAATGAAAATCCGCTGGACTGCCATGATGAAAAAGTCATGCTGGAACATTTTTTGGTGCCGGCCGTGAAAAGCTACATCAACCGCTTCCGGTTCAGCGAAGATGCCGAGGTGCTGTTTGTTGCCGCGGCGCCCCCGGATATCCGGCTGACCTATATCAATTATTACGGTCTGCGCGAAAAGACGCAGAAGTACATTATTAAAGAAAATTTAATTGATGCCATACGGGATTTTGTCCGGCTGCGCCATTTTGACGATGTGGATTATCTGCTGGAATACGGCAGTAACGAGGCGATACGCCTTTATCTGGAATTTAACCGCCTGGACAGCGATGAACGTGTCAAACGGCTGTTGAAAAGGGATAACCCGACGCTGTTTTCCTCTTATGCCAACCGCTGGGTGGTGAGCCAGGATATTATGCGGTTTATTTTTGAGGAACGCAACTTGGCGGCGTTTAAAGTCATTGCCTACCGCTTTTACCGCCTGTTTAAACAAAAGGCCAAAAAGACGCGGGATTATGACAAGCTGGCGGCAGCGCTGGCGGCGGAAGCCTTGCCGGCGGATTTGCAAGCGGATATTCTCGGATCGTGCAATCGCATGTTTATTGAGATTTTGCTTAAAACCTGCCCGTTGGCTCCGGAAGCACAGGCGGCGTTGTGGAAGTACAATTTTGATGCCGAATGGCTGCGGCTGCATGTGGAACATCTTTACGGGACGGGCGGTTACCGCTTTACGCCTGAAAACGAGGCGCAGCTGTTTAAACGGCTGGCCAGCAAAAATCTGGATGACTGCCTGACGACTTTTCGCCAGCAGGACGATGCGGCTTTTTTGCGGTGCGCTTCCGTGGCGGCGGCTGAAAAGTACATTAAAAACTACTGGCTTTCCGATGACGGTCAGCTTGCCGTTGTTGGGCGCGGCAACGGTGCTCTGATTAACGAGATGATCGGACGCTTTTCGCCGGAGCACGGCATGTGCTGGCAGGCGGAAGTGGCGCTGGTTGAGCTGGGTGCTATGGAGGCGGTGCGCCGCTACATTGCTTTTCATACCATGTGTTGGGAGGCTCTTTCTTTGTTGAAAAAGAACTTTCCGAAAGTGGCGGAAGAGTATTATGCGTTGCATCCGTATTGACAAAGCTTTCGGCGGAATGGAAAAAAGGATCGGAGAAGGGCGGCTTGGCTGCCCTTGCCGTCCTTTTTTTGTGCCCGGGCGCGGGAGGCGGGAAAGGCTGACGGGGGAAAATGCGAATATTGGAACAAAACTGCCGGCGGAAGGGCGGCGGGGGATAAGATAGAGAGCGGGGCAAAAGGGGAAAATAAAAAAATGAAATTTTTGTCAAAAAAAACTTGCATTTTTGTAACGGCGGGCGTATAGTCTCTTCGCTTTAGTTAAATTTATGTTTTATTTTTTAACCATTTTTTATTTATGGAAATTATTAGAATGTTTAATCCTCAGGCTGTAAAAAACAGCGCCGGGGAGATGCTTTTGCGGGTTTTAACCTTTGCCAACGACAGCTATGCTTTGCATCTGGTGAATAAAAAAGGGGAGAGCCTGCTGGCTTTATTTGACAAAGACGGACAGCCAATCGGTTCACGCGTGCGGGCAGAAAGCGCGTATATCTTTGGCAACGGGAATTACATCCTGCTGTTTGAACCGACCAACCCGACGGCTAAGGCCGGAAAGGTGCGCTATCGCCGCGAATTCCGCCTGTTTAACCGCAAAGGGCAATTGTTGTGCGACACAATCTCCTGCTTTACGCCGCTGCCGGCGGACGATATGGTGTGGCTGTATCGGCAAGGAGAGAAGAACCTGTATGATGCCAATTTTCAGCAGCAGGAGCCGAAACCGGCAGACGCGCTGTCTCTTTTGGCCGAATGCAAAGTGCCTGCCGCCATGTTGCCGGAGGCGTATCGGGACGGGAAGGACATCCGCGAATTTGCCAACGGCTGTTTCAGCTGCGTTTATGCAGGATACCGGCTGTTTTTTGCAAAAGGCGCCACGGAACCGC
Organism: uncultured Alphaproteobacteria bacterium; assembly: GCA_944391435.1. Taxonomy (GTDB): domain Bacteria; phylum Pseudomonadota; class Alphaproteobacteria; order RF32; family CAG-239; genus CAG-267. The sequence continues at coordinate 7,449 of CALXTP010000060.1, forward strand.
AGATTATTGTTCCGGATGAAAGCAATGTCCGCTTTTTGCCGGACGGGCGCTATTGGCTCATAGAAGATGAAATCATCTGCGATGGCAGCCGCCACGCCGTGTTGGACTATGCAGATGCCGTCATCATGCTTGATGATGTTTATCTGGTGTGCCGGACAAAGAAAAAAGAGCAAATCCTGTTTGACCTTGATGGTAGGCAAATTGCTGCCGGGCGGCAACTGCGCGGGCGTGCCAACGGCGTGTTTGTCTTTGAAAATGCCGAGGGAAAAGTTAATCTGGTGCATAAAAGCGGCCAGGTTATCCGGCAGGGGCTTGACCCGTTTATGCCGGTGTTTGCCGAAAGCGCTATTTGACATGCTTGCCGGGGGCTGGTTAAATCCAGATTTTGCCGGCTTATAAAAAAAGCGTCCGTTATCATAACGGGCGCTTTTTTCTTGCCGGTGCTTACCGGGTCATTTTTGCGGCGGGTGGCGCGGCGGCAAAAAAATAAAGATTGCTGTCAGGACGACGAGTATCAGCAATACCCAAGGGATTGTCCGGCTTGTAACGTATGCCAGGGCACAGGCTGATAAAATGATGTATAGCATAAACCCGCCCAGAAACCGGACAATGAATTTACGCTCTTTTTCCGCTTCTTCGGGCGAGGCGCGCCTGGTGCTGAAAGCAGGGTTCTTCCTTTTGTAATGCTGATACTGCGCCAGGGCCCACAGGCAAATCAATATGCCGACGGTACTCCAAACCATGAATGCCAGCCGCAAGTCTTCCATTGTTTGCATAATGATTGTTTTTTAATAGTGAGACATAAGTTTATTTTTTCATGACGGTATATAGCATGCCCGGGCGGCAAAAGCAAATGTTTTTTTGTGTTTGCGGTGAGGGGTGGTGCCAGCGGCAGTGCGCGCTGCACCTGCAGTGGCCGCGCCACGGGCAGTGCCAGCGGCACCTGCAACGGAGCCTGCGGCACTTGCGGCAGTTGTCCATTGGGATGAGAGATATGAGGAGGGTTTTAGTATGGGCGGGGGTCAGAACAGGCCGCTGACGGTACCGTTGTTGTCTACGTCAATGTCTTCGGCGGCGGGGCGGCGCGGCAGACCGGGCATGGTGTTGATTGCACCCGACAGGGCGACGACAAAGCCGGCACCGGCGGAGAGGCGGACTTCGGTTATCGGAAAAGTATAGCCGGCGGGGGCGCCGAGCAAATTTTTGTCATGCGAAATGGAATTTTGCGTTTTGGCAATGCAGACCGGCAGCACACCATAGCCCCAGGCGGCGAATTTTTGCAAATCGCGGCGGGCGGCGGCGGTGAAACCCACGTTTTTGGCGCCGTATATTTTGGTGGCGACGGTTTTGATTTTTTCCGCCAGCGGCAGCCCGTCTTCGTACAAAAGGTGCGGGCGCATGTTCATATTTTGATTCAATTCTATCTGCTTAAGCACTGTTTTGGCGAGATTTGTGCAGCCTTTGCCGCCTTTTGCCCAGCCCTCGGAAATGACGGCTTCAACCCCTTCGGCGCGGCAAAGCTTTTGCACCAGCTTCAGCTCGTCCGGGGTGTCGGCGGCAAAGCGGTTGACGGCGACCACCGGTTCGGCGCCGAATTGGCGCAAGTTTTTAATATGGGCTTTCAGGTTGGCAAAACCCGCTTTTATTGCCGGCAGGTTTGCGGCATTTAAATCCGTTTTGGCTACGCCGCCGTGCATTTTGAGCGCGCGCACCGTGGCGACCAGCACCACGGCGTCCGGAAACAGCCCCGACTTGCGGGCAAAAATGTCAAAAAACTTTTCCGCGCCCAAATCGGCACCGAAACCGGCTTCGGTTACGACATAATCCGCCAGCCCCAGCGCCGTGCGGGCGGCAATGACCGAGCTGGTGCCGTGGGCAATGTTGGCAAAAGGCCCGCCGTGCACAAACGCCGGGGTGTGTTCCAAGGTTTGCACCAAATTCGGCAGCACGGCATCCTTTAATATCGCGGCCATGGCGCCGGCGGCATGCAAATCTTTGGCATAAATTGGCTTTTTAAGCGAATTTTCGCCGATAACAATCTGATTTAAACGGCTTTTTAAGTCGTCCAAATCTTCCGCCAGGCAGAGAATCGCCATAATCTCGGACGCTACCGAGATATTAAAGCCGTCGGTGCGCGGGGTGCCGTTTGCCTTGCCGCCAAGGCCTATTTTGACCTCTCGCAGGGCGCGGTCGTTTAAATCCACGCAGCGTTTGAAAAAAACTTTTTTTATATCCAGGGCGTTGCCGAATTTGATGTGGTTGTCTATCAGCGCGGCAAGCAGGTTGTTGGCGGCGGTGATGGCGTGGATGTCGCCGGTGAAGTTTAAGTTAATGTTGTCCATCGGGATAATTTGCGACAGGCCGCCGCCGGTGGCGCCGCCTTTGATGCCGAAGCAGGGGCCGAGCGAGGGTTCGCGTAATGACAGGGCGGCGTTTTTCTTTAAGCGCCGCAGGGCATCGGCCAGGCCGATTGAAACGGTGGACTTGCCTTCGCCGGCGGGTGTGGGGGTCAGCGCGGTGACGAGGATGAGAGATGATTTTTTGGCGGACGGGCAGGCGTGTGCCAATGCTGCGGTTTTGGCGCGGCTTATCTTGGCCATATATTTGCCGTACGGCTCCAGGTCTTCATCCGTTAAATTAAGCTTGGCGGCAATCCGGTTGATTTTAAATGGTTTTGCCTGGTTTGAAATTTCAATGTCTGTCAGCATATCGTCTCTTCTTGGTTTTGTCCGGCGCCAGCCTGTTTTCCGGACGGAGGGGCTGGCGGAGGTGTGGTGTCTGCGGGTTCTATTCGGCGGGGTCTTCAAACTTGACCGCGGCGGGCTCAACCGGTTCCGAGCCTTTCAGCTTTTCCAGCGTGCGCTCCACATCGCTTATTTCGCCGGCCGGCTGGTCTTCGGGGGCAGGCGAGGGCTCTACTGACGAAACTATCGGCTCTTTTAATTTTGGGGCGGCGTCGTCGGTGTTTTTATCTACCATATCCGACAGTGCCGAGTGGTGCTTGTCGGTTGTCTTTTTTTGAAATTCTTTGAGATATTCTTCAAAACGGGCGCCGTCTTCCTGCTTCCAGCCCATGATGTAGCGGTCGCCCATGCAAATCAACGGCAGGCGCAGCTCGCCGTTGCCGATGTTGAATTTTTTGACGCACTGCTTATACAGTTCAAGATTATGGTGGAATTTCATATCCGTAATCGGAATGTTCAAATCGCGGTGGTTGCCGTCCAGATACATATAAGCGTCTTTGCAGGCAACGCACATGGAATGGGCGAAAAAGTAAATCTTGTCCGCAAGAAGCTCCTGCTCCGGCGCGGGGGCGGTTACCAGGCGCCCCGAAGAATCACCTGCGGCATTGGGAATGGCAGCGTATTTGCCCGACTGCGCCAGCGCCGACGACGTGGGGTCGGCCTGTTGCGGCGTGGCGGCGGAAGCACCGGGCGCGGCAACCGGCAAATGCCCTTCCGGCGTGGCAGACGTTTGTTGTGCCCAGGCCGGCATGGCGGCGGCAATTACAGCCATTGCGGTTAATAAAGTTTTCATGGCAATCCTCCCGATAGTAGCAAAAAAAGTTTGGCGATAAATACATCGTATGCCGGGCAGTATAGGCAGAAACGGCGGATATTGCAAGGGAATATCCGCAGGGCTGTGGTTAAAATGTATTGTAAACCATGCCGGCGGCGGCAGGCGTGCGGCGCGACTCGGAAACGGCAAAAAAAATTTGATTCTATTTCAGCGGACTACGCGCCGGGGGCAAAAAAGTTTTTGCTTGTTAAGATTATGCTAACCAAATCGGGTCTATGGTAACGGCATAATGATTTTAGCAGGAATATCCGCATGAGCAATTATAATTTGGAAACTATTTTAGATACAGTGATAAACGCCGACTGCGTGGAAACCATGAAGAAAATCGCCGACAGCTCGGTTGATGTCATTTTTGCCGACCCGCCGTATAACCTGCAGCTCGGCGATGCCCTCAAGCGCCCCGACAATACCGATGTCAAGGGCGTTTATGAAGAATGGGACAGTTTTGAAAGCATTGCCGCGTATGACGAATATACCAAAACATGGCTGACGGAGGCCAGGCGCATATTGAAAGACAATGGCACCATCTGGGTTATCGGCTCTTATCATAATATTTTCCGCGTCGGCTATATCATGCAGGATTTGGGCTTTTGGATTTTGAACGATATCGTGTGGGACAAAACCAACCCGATGCCGAATTTTAAAGGCACGCGCTTTACCAATGCGCACGAAACGCTTATCTGGGCGACAAAAGACCCCAAGGCCAAATATACTTTTAATTATGAGGCGATGAAAGCCATGAACGACGATGTGCAGATGCGTTCTACGTGGGAAATCCCGCTCTGTACCGGCAAAGAACGCCTGAAAGACGAGGAAAGCGGCGCCAAGCTGCACCCGACGCAAAAGCCGGAAGCGCTGCTTTACCGCGTGATTATGGCGTCATCTAACGTCGGCGATGTTATCCTTGACCCGTTTTTCGGCACGGGGACGACCGGCGCGGTTGCCAAAAAGCTCGGGCGGCGTTTTATCGGCATTGAAAAAGACAACCATTATGTGGCCGGAGCGCGCAAACGGCTGGCCGAGGTCCGGCTCAGTCCCGAGAGCGCGGCGCTGGAATATACTTGCAAGCGCAAACTGCCGCGCGTCCCGTTCGGCGCAGTGATAGAAAGGGGCTTGATTTCTCCGGGAGATGTGTTATACGATGAGAAAAAGAAGCATAAAGCCGTGGTGCGCTCGGACGGAACGGTCAAATTCCACGGGGAAACCGGCTCTATCCACCAGATGGGTGCGATGGCGCAGGATTCTTCTACCTGCAACGGATGGGCGTATTGGCATTATGAAGACAAAAAGCGGCACCGGCTGGTCTGTATTGACGAATTCAGGCAGATTATCCGTGCCGAAATATACGGAGAATAACCATTTCTGCCCTTGCCGCGGTTTCCGGCCGGGGCAGCCAGGCTGTATTGGAGAATAAATGAATAAAATAAAAGGACTGCCGGGCAAAGAACATTATTATAGCAACGGAAAAGG
>CALXTP010000061.1 GCA_944391435.1 uncultured Alphaproteobacteria bacterium
AAATTTCCCCCTTTAACGGTGGAACAGGCGCTCCAAATCCGCCACTTCCACCCTCACATACGTCGGCCGCCCGTGATTGCACTGCGCGGCGTGGGGCGTGCGCTCCATTTCGCGCAAAAGGTGGTTCATCTCGGCCAGGTTCAGCCGCCGCCCGGCACGCACCGAACCGTGGCAGGCCATGGTAGCGGCAATATGGTTGATTTTGTCTTCAACGGCAGTCGCAGCGCCCCATTCGGCCATTTGCTCGGCCAAATCGGTAACCATTTTTTTAAGCGGCGCATCTTTGAGCAGCGCGGGCACTTCGCGCACCAGCACGCCGGAACCGAAATCTTCAAGGACAAGCCCCAATTTGGCAAGATACCCGAATTCGCCGGCCAGGGCGGCTTTTTGGCTGAGAGGCAAATCCACGACTTCGGGGATAAGCAACAGCTGCGACGGCAGGCGTTCGCCGGCGGACATGGCGGCTTTCAGGCGTTCAAGAACAATACGTTCATGCGCCGCGTGCTGGTCAACCAGGATGAGTGCGTCATCGGCCTGCGCCAGGATATAGGTATCATAAAATTGCGCCTTGGCCACGCCGAGCGGCCCCGCCTCTTCTTCATCGCGTGCCGACGGCTCTTCCGCCCGCACCGAAAAACGGCGCTCCAGCTCGGGCAGTTCGCGTGTGCCGAAAGCAGCCGGCATCCGCCCGCAACGGCCTTGGAACAACGGTGTTTTCGGCGTGCTTGCCGGCTGCGGGCGCGCGGGAGCCGGGTCGTCATAACCGCCGGGCGACACATACTTATGCTCAGACAACAGCGCCGCAGCAATGTTAAAGTCCGTTCCGGAGCCGTAATTGCCGGCGGCATTTTCCCCCGCTGCCGTCGTAAAATTCTCCGCCGTATCGCTCCCCGGCTGCCCTTCTGCCGCCAAACCTCCCTCGTGGTCAAAAACCGGCGTAAACAGCGCGCTTTTGACGGCACTCTTCTTATCGCCGTTAAGCAGCGCGTTGCGCACCGCCCCCACCACCAGCGACCGCACGCCCTGCTGGTCAAAAAAGCGCACTTCCGCCTTGGCCGGATGCACGTTAACGTCCACATACATCGGCTCCACTTCCAAAAACAGCACGCACGCCGGATAGCGCGAATTTTCCAACACCCCGGCATAAGCCCCCTTGAGCGCGCCCAAAAGCAGCTTGTCGCGCACCGGGCGGTTGTTGACAAAAAGATACTGCGACAGCGAGTTGGCTTTATTATAGGTCGGCAGGCTCACAAGCCCGGAAAGTTTCATTCCCTCGCGTTCGCCGCAAACCTCCAGCGCGTTTTCGGAAAAATCGCGCCCCATCACTTCCGCCGCCCTTTTCAGCCTGGCATCAAACAAATCGCCGCCCGCCGCCTCCAACGCAATTTTCTTTTTGCCGTCGGCATAGAGGAAAAACGACACATCGGGGTTGGCAAGCGCAATGCGGCTGATGATGTCGGCACAAGCGCCCGTTTCCGCGCTGTCCGATTTCAAAAACTTGAGCCGCGCCGGCGTCGCATAAAACAAATCGCGCACTTCAATCCGCGTGCCGCCCTGCCGCGCGCAAGGGGCAACCTCGCCTTTTTCCCCGCCGTTGACTTGAAGCTCCCAGCCGTTGTCATCACCCGCCTGGCGGGTTGTAATCGTCATCTTGGCCACCGACGAGATAGACGGCAGCGCCTCGCCGCGAAACCCCAGAAAATGCACGTTGAACAAATCATCGTTGGGCAGTTTGGACGTCGCATGCCGCTCCACCGCCAGCGCCAAATCTTCGGCGCCCATGCCCTTGCCGTCATCTTCCACCGCAATCAGCGTCTTGCCGCCGGCCTTGAGCGTTACCTCAATCCGCCGCGCTCCGGCGTCCAGCGCGTTTTCCACCAGCTCTTTGACCGCCGACGCCGGACGTTCAATCACTTCCCCGGCCGCGATTTGATTAACCAGATTTGAAGGCAAAACCCGAATAGGCATGGCATACTCCTGAAATAAATATGATGGGGAAATCATAAAGGGACAAAGCCCGCCTGAGCAGAAAAAAATTGCAAATGTCCACAATTTAAATGACTCTGCCCCTATCTTTTTAGTCATTGCTCGCCAACCGCGCGGCAATCCACAGCAACCCGCCCGTCCTCTCGTCCCAAAGGACAACTTATGCAGGTGGCGCTGACACTGCCCGTGCCGCTACCACCGGCGCACACTAGTCATTGCGAGGTCAACGGCGGCAGCCGTACCATACCGAAGCAATCCACAAACCGGTGCGCAAGCACACCTTCTGCCGCCCATAGACTGCCGCGGTCGCCGCATAAATGCGCCTCCCTCGCAGTGACTAAAGATAACCCCTCTCCCTCGTCCCAAAGGACACCGTTGCCCGTGGCAATCCACAACCACCCCTCACCTCTGCAAATACGACCCGCACAAAAGACAAAAAATGCTTGCATTTGTCAAAAAAGTATGTTATTCTTTTCCTACAAAAATAAATTTATGTCTAACAATTAAAAACCAACTATTATGGAAACAACAAAAATCACAGCAGAAACTTTTGCTCAACCTAATGCCGGCGAAATCATCCTGGGTTTGGTAAAGAAAGGAGCCAAAAT
>CALXTP010000062.1 GCA_944391435.1 uncultured Alphaproteobacteria bacterium
TAAAGGCGGGAAATTTAAAAATAATATAGCAATGGGCGTGATAAAGTGCCGTGCTGGCAGCGGATTTCCGACCGCGGTGTACAAAATGGGGTACATAAGGGAGGAAATCCGCAATCATGACGGTGCTTTTGCACGCCCCCAAAAGGCAGGCAATCCGCATTCTCAATCACAAAATTTTACCCTTTAACTACTTGCGGTCCTTCTCCGGCATCTCCTCCGGCGCCTTCGTCTCCTGCTGAACCTTCTCGGTTACCGGCTTATAGACGGTTTTCTGCCATGGGCTCTTCTTGTCATAGAGTTTTTCGCAAATCGTCAGGCCGACGCTCCTGAGAGCCGTTTCGGTCGGGATAAACAAGTCCATGCCTTCTTCGGTCTGCTTGGCAGAATTGGAAATGCCGTTCACGGTGCCCAGGCGGTCAATCAGCACGCTGCCGACCGAAACCTTCTGCACCAGTGTATCCACGATAATTTCGGTGCCGAGGGTGTCGGAATAGCGATAGCCGTAGATTCGCCCTTCGTCGTCCATATAGTTTTTGGCCGCTTCGCCGCCATTATCCAAAAGCCCCAGCGAAATAAAGCCTTCCTGGTCAATCGCCGGCAAATCCAGATTAAGCGCAATCGGCGTATAAGCAACCGGTTTGTCCAGATGCATCAACGCGGTATTTTTGCTCGGATTGACACGCACCGCTTTGGCTTTAAGCACTTCACCGTTAATGGTCTTCACGTCATAAGTGTTCTGCAGCTTATTAACCAGCCCCGCCGACGTCAGGATAAACGAGTCGGAAATCAGCAAGCCCATGCCTTTTTTACCTTTGGCATTGGTAATTTCCACCACCGAACTGCGGATTTTGAGCATATTTTCCGGGCTCAGCTCTTCATACGGCGGACGATCCACAATGCAGAGCTTGGAGTCTACCGCATAGCCTTCCAGATCCACCCAGCTGTCATCCACAATCGCGCAGCTGCCGTCGGAAATCACATTGCCGTCCTGGTCAATGCAGTTTTCATATTTGCGGAATTCCTCAACCACTCCGCCGGTTTCCTCCACCTGCGGCGCCACGGTAACGTTTTCCACTTCCACGCCGCCTTTTTCTTCCACCTTCGGCGGGATATAGTCTATTTCCTCAATGCTCGTTACCACTTCCGGTTCCGGCAGCGGTTTCGGCTCGCCGCAGTCTTCCACGCAGCGGGTTTCGCACTTCGGCTTGCCGCCTTTCACTTCGCCGACAATGCAGGTTTCGGTGCAGACCTTGCGGCACTTCGGCTGTTCGCACTGCTGCTGGCAGCGCACCGGGCATTCTTCGGTAATGGTTTCAATGGTTTCCACCGTTTTCACCACCTTCTTTTTAGGCTGGCAAACCGGGCGGCACACCTGGCGGCAAACCGGCTGCGGCGTTTCTACCCGCGTCGTGGTGATAATCTTCTGTTCCACGGTTTTGGTCTTGGTTTTAACGTCCACAAATTCCTCCACCTTGGGTTTGCCCATCGTTACCGCGCACGGGCAGGCCGGCTGCGGACAGGCGCACAACGGCTGGTTGCAGGTGCAGGTCTGGATTTGCGCACACGGGCAGGCCGGGCGAGCAATAGCCGGACATTGCGGCTGCGGCGCATAAGCGCAGGAATGCGTATAGGCGATTTCCTTGGCAAAGCCGCACTTCCCGGGATTAAACTTGTCGTCAAAAGCAATCAGTGCCGCACGTTCAGCCGCCATTGCCTCGGGCGAAATCCGCTGTTTGAGCTGATATTCAAACCCCGGCAGCGAAGAAAGGCGCGCCGCCGCGTCGGCAAAAGACATTTCCGCCAGTTTCACTTCCGCCTCGTAGGTACCGTTCGGCAGCTCGGCATAGCCGGAAGTTACCCCTTTCCACAAAACCTTGGTTTGGCTCGGGTTCATCAGCCGCCAGGTCACGGTCATCTCCGCCGTGCCGTTGCGGCGGTCGTTTTTGCGTGCCTTATCCCAGTCATATTCGTCGCAGATGTTCATAAAGAAATTGGTAATTTCCGCCGTCAGCACATATTCCGGGATTTTAACCGCCGGGTCTTTGAGGCAGACATCGGGCATATCCATGATTTTATAGCATTTGTCCGCCGCTTTTTTAAACACCCGGTGGAACGCCATATCTTTTTGGATAACGCGCCCGTGGTTAAGCATCGCCTTTTTGCTGTAACGCCGGCAGCCGAAAATACGGAAGCGGTAGTTGCCGACATGGTTGGCATACGGGCTGTACCCCTCCTGGTTTTGCAGGCGGAAATCAACGTGCGTCAGCGCAAACGGCGCCAAATCGCAGCAGTTGCGGTTAACGGCATTGCTCTTATAGCGCGGCTGAGCCAAAGGATAGTTGCGGGTTTCAAAAACCGGCATCGGGCAGTCCGGGCAATGTTTTACCCGTGTGCCGTCAACGATTCGCACCGCCTTGTCCGATTTCGGGTGGTCGCAGTTTTCGCATGAGCCGCCCGGGAAGATGCTGCCGTCTTTATCCGGCGGGCAATCCGGGCAAAACTCGTCTGCAAAAGCCTTTTGCGCGCCGAACGCCAGTCCGAGCGCCAGCAGGCTGCAGAAAATCTTGTTCCAAACGTTTGTCGCTGACATATTATTTATTCTCCTTTAAAGGTTTTGCGAAAAGCCTTGACCGATACGACAAGGCCTCAATTAAGTGCATTTTAGACACGATTTTTTGATTTTGCAAGTCCGCAATTGTTCTTGCTAACCGCAAAATGCGATTCAGGCTGCGCGCGGTCAACCCGCACTTTTGCGCGGCATCGGCGGCAAAACGCCTCATTTCCGCATCCATTCCCAGCGCTTCTTCTAACATTTCGCCTTTTAATTCGGCATTGCAGGCCAGTCCCGTTGCGCCGTACGAGCGAAAACGCTCCGCCGCCATTTCCCGCGCCGCCAAAACTTTGGCGCGCATTTCCGCGGAAGTCGCACCCTTTTTGCCCGACGTCAGATCATAGGGATTGACCGCCGGCACGTCTATCTGCAAATCAAACCGGTCCAAAAACGGCCCCGACAGCCGGCGCGTATATTCGGCAACGCATTGCGGCGCCTTGGCACACATCTGCCCCTTGATGCCGAAAAAGCCGCAGCGGCACGGGTTCATCGCCGCCACCAGCTGAAAATCCGCCGGATAGGTAACATGCGCCATCACCCGGGCAATCACCGCCTTTTTGCTTTCCAGCGGCTGCCGCAGCGCATCAAGCGCCGCCCGCGAAAACTCCGGCAACTCGTCTAAAAACAACACGCCGTTGTGCGCCAGCGTAATTTCGCCCGGCACGCCCTTGCGCCCGCCACCGACCAGCGCCGGCACCGACGTGCTGTGGTGCGGCGCGCGGAATGGCCGCCTGAGGTCAAGCCCTGCAAAATCCGCCGCCGAGTTTAAATCTCTCCCATCGCCGGCAGCACCGCTCTCCCCACTCATGCCGCCCGTAATTTCTTTGCCGCCCGCCCCGCGGCTGAAATCTCTTTCTTCTCTGCTGACGTATCCGCCTCTTTCACCGGACATTGCCGCAGAAACATCCGCCGCCGGGCTTCCATCCACATTCCCAATCGCAACATTTTCGCCACCCTCTCCCGGACTCTGATAAGGCGGAAAATTTTGTGAGTGGGTTGTGGATGTCCCGTCTCCAAGCGGAGCGTACATTAAAGGTACGTGAGCATTGGAGAACGGGCTTCCATCCACATTCCCAATCGCAACAATTTTCCCCTTATCATCAGCGATACCCGCAACCGACCGTATCATAGCATTCTCCAGCGCCTGGCGGATAGTCAGCGGCGGCAAAATCGTCACCAGCCGCTCGGCCAGCATGGTTTTGCCTGAGCCGGGAGGGCCGACCATCAGCAGGTTATGCCCGCCCGCCGCCGCCAGCAGCATGGCGCGCTTGGCGCTTTCCTGGCCTTTGACTTCGGCATAGTCCATATCATAGAGCGCCGCGGCATCCGGCATGGCAGCCGGTTGGGGTGCCTGCGCCTCAGGGGTTATTTCAATCCGCCCGCGGCCGGGCTTGCCGAACGCTGCCGGTTTCAAAGCCGGGAGTTCACGAGCCGAAGATTTGTTAAAAGCAGAAGATTTCCGCCCGCCGCCGAAAATATTGATGACTTCGGTCAAATGGCGCACGGCTTTAAGCTGCGCGGAACGGCTCCACGCCGCCTCTTGCCGGTTGTCAAACGGGCAGACCAGCCCTTTGCCGCAGGCCATTGCCCGCAACGCCGCCGGCAAAACGCCGTTAACGCGTTCCACCCGCCCGTCCAGCGACAACGCGCCCATAAAGATATACGGCTTGATTTTATCCGTATCAACCAGCCCCATCGCCCCGAGCAGCGCCACGGCAATCGGCAAATCAAAATGCGCGCCTTCTTTGAGCAGCTCCACCGGCTTAAGGTTGACCGTAATATGTTCGCCGGGGATTTCCAGCCCCAGAACGGACAAGACTGTGCGCACGCGTTCGCGGCTTTCGTTAATCGCCTTATCCGGCAGCCCGACAATCACAAACGCCGGCATGCCGGAACCGATGCTGACCTGCACTTCAACGCTTTTCGCCTCAATCCCTTCAAATGCCACTGTTTCCAAACTGCAAATCATGCTTTGTCATTCAACCTTATTCATCGCTGCCTACCCGGCCGCCGCAACATTCCTTCCTAGTCATTGCGAGAAAAATGCAACGCATTTTCCGCGGCAATCCATAAAGAGGCACACCCCGCGCCCTTAGAAACGATACGTCCGTCCGCCGCAACACCCGCGCCCGCTCGCGCTTTTTCATCGCCGCCGCCCGCCTGCTGCAAATCCCCCGCAAGCCCGCCTGCTGCAAATTCCCCGCAAGCCTGCCTGCCGGCCGGCTCCGGATGCCTTACCACCGCGGCACGGTTTCGCCATTGCGCCAGCGCCGGGTCGGATAAGTATTGGTCCGCAAAAAGTCATACCCGGCCGTAACCTGCGGAATATCGGTTATCAGCACATAGCCCGCCGCGCGGAAATTCTCCGCACATTGGGTTGCACTCTCATTAGGCAGGTCATAGCAGAGGATTTGCGTCCGCGTTACCGGATGGATAAGCAAGATGCCCTCGGCACTCTGGATCGCCGACAAATCGCCGTAATACTGGGGCATCGGCTGGGCGCATGGCTGATAAGGCAGCATTGCCTCGTCGGAACAGCGCCGCCCGGCAGCACATACCGCCACGCCGTCAACGGCAATCGCCGGCTGGTTGCGCAGCGAACAAATCTCCGACGCTTCTTTGTGCGACCACAGGCGCGTCCCGAGAAAGCCGCCGTTATCCGCGCGCTGGCACGGCAGCGCCGAAAGCTCCTCTTCTTCGGTCAAAACCGGATAAGTGCGCTCATACTGGTACATGCAGCCCGAAAGCGCCGCCGCGGCAAAACAAAGCACCGCCGCCGTTTTAGCCATTGTTTTTATTTTACATATTTGTTTCTTCAGCCACATCACAAACCCGCCTGCAAACATAAACTTTTAAGGCAATGATAAACATTTTGCCCCGAAATGCACATAAAATATTCAGTTATAAACAAATTTTAAATTCTCCCCCATTTTCTAGTCATTGCAAGGGCGTGAAACGCCCGTGGCAATCCATAGCAACCCTCCCCTCTCTTTCGTCCCACACCACCGATACAAGACAAATCAGCAACAATGACCGGTATTATACGAGCCGCCATAAAAAAACATTGACATTGACAAAATTTTCGGCTAAACATATCCCGCGAATAAATACAATCATGTCTAACAATTAAAAAAAACTATTATGAAAATAACAACAACTTTTGCTTTATCCGACACAACCAAAGTCAAGCAAACAACCCTGGAAAACGGGTTGCGTATCATCACTGTGGCATGGCCGCATGTTAAAAGCGTAAAACTCGGAATTTGGGTCAATACGGGCTCTTCGTCCGAATCAGCCGAAGACAACGGGATTACCCACTTTCTTGAACACATGCCTTTTAACGGCACACAAAAAAGAAGTTCTCTGCAAATCCGGGAAGATATAGAAAACACCGGTGGCGAACTCAACGCCTGCACCTCAAAAGATTATACCTGCTATAACGCCTGGATAATCAGGGAATATTTGGAAGTGGCCGTTGACATCCTGGCCGATTTCATCATGGCGCCGACGCTTGCCCCTGAAGAAATAAACCGGGAGAAAGAAGTTGTGATACAGGAAATTAAGCGTGCCGCCGATATGCCGATGCAGGTGCTTTATGAACTCTCGCAACAGGCGGCTTTCCCAAACCAGGCGCTTGGCCGCCCGACTCTGGGAAGCCAGGAAAATATCCGCGCCTTTGACTGGGAGCGGATAGTCAGATATCGCAATGCCCACTATACCGCCGATAATATGGTTGTCATCGCGGTCGGGCAAATTAATCACGACAGTTTTGTCGCAATGGTAGAAAAACGGATGGGCACCCTGCCCCGGCTTGGCAATCGTACCGCCATCGCGCAGCACTATGTCGGCGGCTGCCGCATAAAATGCCAGGACATGGCTCAGACACTTCTGTCGCTGGGATTTAAGGGCGTATCCTCCACCGATGATGATTACTACCGTTATGTGGCGCTGTCTAAAATCCTGGGCGGATGCCGCACATCGCGCCTGTGGCAGAAAGTGCGCCAGGAACGGGGGCTGGCCTATTCCGTCGGCTGTTCCCTGCTGGACTTCTCAAACGCCGGTATCCTCCGGATTGTAGCCGGCACAACGCCGCAACAGCTCCGCGAACTGTTGCAGGTTATCGCCGCAGAAATCAAAAAGCTGATAACCGGCAGCGTAAGCGAAACCGAACTGAAGCGCGCCAAAACGCAGATGAAAGCAGACCTTTTGCAAATGCTTGAAAACCCAAGCAGCCTGGCCGGTTGGATAGCCTGGCAGGCGCTCCAGATGCAGCGGATTATCCCGATGGATGAAGCCATTGACCGGATAGAAGCCATAACCGCCGCAGATTTGCAGCAGATGGCGCAAAAAGTTTTTACATCCGCGCCAACGTATGCATTACTCGGCTGTAAAGACGGCGATTACCCGGATTATGATGAGCTAAAAGCGCTTTTGCAATTGTAATCTGAAATTGTAAGACGCAACTGAAAAAGGCAGCTTCGGCTGCCTTTTTTTGTACCATCCACTTTTTCCTTCTTACTTAGCCATTGCTGTTTCCTCTCTTTTAGCCATAGCCCCTCTCTTTTAGCCATTGCTGCCTCTCTTTCTTAGTCATTGCCAGCCTCTCTTTCTTTCCCATTTTCTAGTCATTGCAAGGGCGTGAAACGCCCGTGGCAATCCATAGCAACCCTCCCCTCTCGCAAGTTACAAAGGACAACTTATGCAGGTGGCGCTGGCGCTGCCACTGCCGCCGGCACCGCGGGCACCCGGTGGCAAAAATCCTAGTGTACATAGAGGTACATGAATTTCAGCCGACCCGCAACTCCTCGCCCACGCTTAAAGGCGGGAAATTTTGAGCTAATAGAGATGGGCTTAAGGGCTCGCAAGGCAAGAAACAATCCAGTGAATTGTTTTTGCCGAGAGCTATAGCAGCCGTTAGTTTGCCTGCCCCTGTAAAGGGCAGCAGGGCAAACGTTACGGCTGGCTTGCCCGAAGCGGAGTTGGCGCGCGCAAAGCGCGAGCCCTACGCAGCAAGAGGCTGAAATTTTAGTGTACATAGAGGTACATGAATTTCAGCCGACCCGCAACTCCTCGCCCACGCTTAAAGGCGGGAAATTTTGAGCTAATAGAGATGGGCTTAAGGGCGGCTGAAATTTTAGTGTACATAGAGGTACATGAATTTCAGCCGACCCGCAAAGACCGCTCTAAGAGCCAAAATTTCCCCCTTTAACGGTGGAACAGGCGCTCCAAATCCGCCACTTCCACCCTCACATACGTCGGCCGCCCGTGATTGCACTGCGCGGCGTGGGGCGTGCGCTCCATTTCGCGCAAAAGGTGGTTC
>CALXTP010000063.1 GCA_944391435.1 uncultured Alphaproteobacteria bacterium
AGCTTTTGCCTGTCTGCGGCTGTCGCCTTGTTGGCAAAAGCAAGCCTCATTGCTTATCGCAGAAAAACAATTTCCCAAATTGTTTTTCTTGCGCAGTGTACACCGCGGTCGGAAATCCGCTTCCAGCCCGGCACTTTATCACGCCCATTGCTATATTGTTTTTAATTAAGTGGCTGCGCCACCGGCAACGATTGTCCTTTGTAACGTGGGTATGATTGTGTGGCTCTTTTTGGGGCTCTTTGGCACGGTACTATCCGAGCCCATTGCTATATTGTTTTACAGGGGTTGCGAATGATACGAAATTATCGGCAGGGCGATGCGCAGCGGGTGCGGGTGCAGGCGGCGCAGCGGGCGGAGGCGCGGCAGTTTGCGGCGGAATTTGACCATATTCCGGCTTTTACGCTGGCGGGCGATGTGCCGGGGCGTCCGGTGCTGGCGGTGTTCGGCTATCGTCCGGACAAGGCCTCCGGCACGGCTGAATGTTTTGCCCTTGTCGGGGCGGACGCAGGGCCGTATCTGCTGCAGGCGGTGCGCTTTTTGCGGCGGTCTATTGCTTCCGAGGCGCGGCGCTCAGGCATCAGGCGCGTGACGATGACGGTGCGGGAAGGCTTTTCCCCGGGCGTGCGGCTGGCGCGGCTGCTCGGCTTTATCCAGACCGGCGTGCTGCCGGATTTTTTTAACCAAGAAACTTATCTCTTTTTTGAAAGGATGGAACATTATGGTATTACAGACGGCAATCTTGGCGGCCGGGCTTAATTTTGCCTCCGGCTTTTTGAAAGGCAAAGAGGCCGAAAACGAATATCTTGCCCGGGCAGAAACGGCGCGCCAGCAGGCGGCAGTCTATCGGCAGAACGCCGCAACGGTCCGGCTTAACGGCGCTTTGAACGAAGACGCACAGCGCAGCCAAAAGCGCGCAACCATCGCTTCGGCGCGGGCGGCGGCAGGAGAGGCCGGCATGGGCGAAAGCCCGACCACGGCGACGGCGCTGGCGACGACTTCTTCGGCCTTGGAGCAGAATATCCTGAACCGGCGCTATGAAACAGAAAGCGCGGCGGAAAATTATCTTTATCAGGCAAGGCTCGCGGAAGAGGAGGCCCGGCAATACAAAAAGACCGGCTCCAACATGTTTGTCAGCAATATGCTTTCCGGGCTGGCGTCGGCGGTCGGCGGATTTTATAAACCAAACGGGCTATAACAACCAAAGGAGGATACAGATATGGCTAACAGGCAGACAACGCCGGCTTTGGGGCTTGCGGGGGCTATGGCACGGCAGGGCGTGCGCGCTTCGCTGCCGCAACCGCCGGCTGACAGGCATGTGGCGCAGGACGGCACCCTTGCGGCAGCATCCACCCTGGCAGCGGCCGGGGCGGAACTGGCGCAGCAAATCAATAAAGACGAAGAGGAAAGGCGGCTTTTGCAGGCGGGCGAATCGCTTAAGTCCTACCGGCGGGCGATGCAGGCGGCAGAATCGCCGGAAAAGCTCAACCATCTTGCCAAAGAGGCGGAAACTTTGCTTAAATCGCAGTTTGCAACCACACCCGAAGGCAAGGCTTTTTGGCAAAAACACGGCGGCAGGCTGGCCGAGGCGGCGCGGGCGGACAGTGCCCGTATCGCCGCTCTGAAACAGCCGGATTTCGGGCTTGAAAACCTGAATGCCCTGCTGGCGGACAATCAAAATGTGCTGGCGGATACCGATGATGAAGCCGTGGCGGGGCGGCTGCTCAATGAAGGCACCGCCAAAATCGCTTCCACGCCGTTTTTGTCGGCGGCACAGAAGGAAACATACCGCGACGGCTATCTGAAAACCGGCATCCTCAATCTGGCGCTGAACGCACCCGAGGCGGCCGAACGCGCGGCGGACCAATATCTCGGCGGCGACGATGCCCTCAAACGGCAGATTGCCGAGGCCAAAAGGCTTGCCGAAGATAATGCCCGGCGGCAGAAGCAGCAAGAGGAACGCCGGCAGAAAGTGGCGGCTTTTTCCAGGGCGGCGTCGCTATGGCAACAGCGCGAACGCGGCGAAATCACGCCGGCGCAATATTATGTCCTGGCGGCAGCGGGCGGCGGCGAACCCTTGTGGGGTGACAGCGAAGACCGTTCCGCTGTGCCGCTTTTTGATGCCTATAAGCTGGTGCGCAAGATGAACGGCGGCGAAACGCTCAGCGCCGAAGAGGTGCAAAATGCCGGGAATCTCCTTATCAGCGCTTATCGCAACCGCGAACTCGGGCTTGATGAAACGGCGGCGCTGCAAAACCAGCTGGCGGCGTTGCAAAACCAGCCGGCGGGGAGCGCCTTTTTTGACAACAGTGCCGATGAACTCGCCGACCGGGCTTTTATGCGCGATATTGCAGGCACTACGGCCGGCTATGACCCGGCGGCGCGGCTGATGATGGAAAGCAAGGCCAAACTCGCGTTTGAAGTTTATCAGGAATATTACGCACGCAAAGAGGCGCTTGCCGAATCCTATCGGGCGGCGGGAAATGAAATAACACCGATGGCGGCACGACAGCTGGCGCGGCAGGCTATGGACGAAACGCTGGCGGCAACCGGGCTTAAACCCGAAAACGGCAGCGGCGTTACGTTCGGCGAATTGCGGCGCACCATGCGCCAGGTTTACGGCGGCAGCGACGAGCAGCGCATTTGGCAGCGCTATGCCGCGGCGGCGCCGTATGCGGAAGACAAAAAGGCGGCCATGCGGCAGATTGCCGCCGAAGAACAGCGGCGCGAGTTGTCTTATCCGCAATTTGACACATATGAGGAACTGGCGGCGGCAGGGCTGGAACCCGGCGACAGGTTTTATTTCCGCGGGCGGCTGGCGGTTATGCGCGGTTAAGGCGGCGGATTTTTTTTGGCAAGGAAAGGATTGATAATGGCTGACAATATGAGCGGAATTGACGGGGCGGCGGGACAAACGCCTTTGCCCAAAGCGGGCGGGCTTTCCGGGCAGACGGTTATCCCCGGAGCGGATACGGCAGCGCAGGGCGGTGCGGATTTGGCCGGGGCGGCGGGACAAACACCTTTGCCCAAAGCGGGCGGGCTTTTCGGGCAGACGGTTATCCCCGGAGCGGATGCAGACGGAGATTTTGACGGCGAAGCTTTTTCGGCGGCGGATTTTGACGAGAGCCCGGCGGCGCCGTTTGCTTATCTGGAAAATGAACAAAACCTCAACCCGCCGGCGTTTTCCGCCGAGATGATTGATGATGCGGAGCCTCTTTCCGGCTTTCAGAAAATGGGCAAGTGGCTGCGGCAGGCGGCCGACTGGCATACCTATTGGGAAGGGGCGGAGCGAATCGGCGCCGAGGCTGCGGCTTACAAATATGCCTATGACGAAGGCAAGTTCGGCGAATTTGACGCCGGGGCGTTCGGCAAAGAAATGCTTAAAGCCGGGGGAAGGAGCTTTGGCGCCGACAACCTGCGTATGGCGGGCAATGTGCTTGCCATGTTCGGGACAAACCTGGCCGAGGGCAGCGCCGCGACGACGGCAATGACCGCCGGGGCGGGGCGTTTTGTGCCGGAAGCGGGCAAGATGTTCCAATCTATCGGCAGCAGGCTTAAAGAATACGGCGAACGGCTGGCTGGCTCGCCGCTGCTGGCGCCGGCACAGGCGGCTTATGACGATGACCCGAACTGGATAAAAGTTGCCAACGTGCTGGGACAGGGGTCGGCGCAGGTGCTGGCGATGGGCGCCGTTGCCAAATTTATCGGTGCTGCTCCGGCCTACGGGCTGTTTGCCGGCGGCGGCGCAGGGGAGATTTTCAGCGAATCGTATGCCAAAGACGGCGATGCGGATACGGCGGCTATGCTGGCGCTGCTTTCCGGAGGGACGTCGTTTGCAATTGACCGGCTGTTTAATCCGCTGCCGCGGCATATTTCCGGCGAGGCCAAAGCAACCGCCAAGATGATTGCGCGCGAAATGGCCGGGGCTCCGCTTAGGGAAGCGGGGGCGGAAGTTCTGCAGCAGATGCTGGCGGAAAATCTGGTGCGGCAAGCCGGTATTGACGCCACGCAGGATTTGTTTGAAGGATTGTTGGAAAGCGCGCTCGGCGCCGTGGCGGGCGCGACGGCACTCAATACCGCCGGCGGGGGAGCCTATCTGGCGCGCAAAAGCTATGAAGATGCACGGCGGCGGCTGATGCTCAAAGGCGTGGCGGCGGAAGATATTGAACTGGCCAAAAGCAACATGCTGCAGTTTATCCAGTCCAAGCCGGAGGCGTTCGGCAAAGTGCTCGGCTATTCGCTGCAGCGCAACCTGGACAAGATGGCCGAGTCGGCGCGGGAACTCGGCGATAAGGCCGAGCGGCAACGGCAACAGCAGGCTGCCAGGGAATTTAAACGCATTTACAAAGATATGTATGAGCGTTCGCTCAAGGCTACCGGCGATAAAAGCAAAGCCAAAATCGCGGCGGGGCTGATGCAGGCCAACGCCATGG
This sequence comes from uncultured Alphaproteobacteria bacterium, assembly GCA_944391435.1. Taxonomy (GTDB): domain Bacteria; phylum Pseudomonadota; class Alphaproteobacteria; order RF32; family CAG-239; genus CAG-267. The sequence continues at coordinate 4,431 of CALXTP010000063.1, forward strand.
CGCTGTTTGAGGCGGATCCGGAATTTTCGCCGGCGGCATTGACGGCGGAAGCGCTGCCCCAAGTCCGGCAGGAGGAATTCCGCCGTTTTGCGGCACAAAAGGAGCCTTCGCCGTCGGTGATGTTCCAATTTGCCGGCACGGGTGCCAGGCATGCCGATTTTAAAATGCTCAAAAAAGCACAGAAAATGGAAAAAGAAAGCTTCGGTGCCAGGATTATCTGGGCGCATACCGGCTGGTACCGCGGCGTTGACGGGCGCTGGCGGTTTGAAATCAACGACTCCGGCGCCAAGCTCAAAAATATGGAAAATGTAGATGCGGAAGAACTGCCGAAACGCTATTGGCAGACCTATATCCGCCGGCTGGAAGAGCTGGAAGGGATTGAAATCCAGAGGCTGCGCTCGTTTGAAGGCTATCTGTACGGCATGGGCGCCATCCTCAAGCCGATTATCAAAGAGAAGTACAACTATCTTTACGGCGATTTTATTGATTTTTTGGACAAGCATTACGTGCGGCGGATGCATGTGGGGAAAACGCGCAAGGGGCTGTTTGAATTTCGCGATTTGGAAGGCGAAGAAGAAGGCGCCGTCAAAACCAAGCGCGAGCTGGCGGATTCCCGGGTGCGGGCGCTGGCGGAAGGGTATGACAGGCGGCTGGCGGAAGCGCGGATGCGCCATGTCTGGAGCCGGCCGACGGTGCTGCTGCGCGATATGAGCCCGGAAGATGTGCTGATTAACCGCGGTACATATAAGATTTTGGACGGGGACGGTGCCGATTTGCCTGTGGCGGCCAACGAAGAGCCTGCTCTCAGGCCGGGCGAATCCGAAAGAGGGGCGGACGGGAAGGAAACCCGCGGCGGCGATGCTCCGGCAACGGGCGAAAACCAGGGTGGCGGTGATGCCTACCGCCCGCATTTGTTTAAGCGAATCGTCAGCAACGACAACCGCCCCGGCGTTGATTCCATTTACGGCGAAAAAGAGCTCAAGCTGGTGCAATCCATTTTTGAGGAAGCCAAATATCTTGATTTTCTGGAAAACGTGTGGAAAGAAGATCTTGACAGGGATACCAACTACAAGGTGCTGGTGAACTATATGGACAAGAAAGGGCTGATTGCGCCGGAGGCTTTTCAATACGAATTTAAAATCATGGAAGACATTGCCCGGCGCTACAAACGGCGCAAAGAGGTTTTGCGGCAGATGGGGATGCGTCCGGCAGACGGGCTTTTCAGCGATTTTGAAAAAGAACGGCTTTACAGGATATTTCTGGCCGGGCACGGCGACTATCACCGGCCGAACCTTGACTTTTTCCTCAGGCCGGATTTTTATCGCGAAGTGCATTTGCCGGTGCTGATGAGCGACCGTTTTCTGTCCCAGGAGCGCTACCGCTTTATGACGCCGGAACAAAAACGCAAAATCGGGGAGGTGCTTGACCGCGTTTACCGCATTTACCGCCTGCACCGCGAAACGGAATATGCCCGCGCGGCCGAACAGCGCGATGTCCGGGCCGCCAATGCCTATGCGGCGGCGCATTTTGAAGACGGAAACGAAAGCCTGCGCCGCTATTGGACGGAGCGGCAGCTGCTGCTGGAACGCCGCGATGTTCGGCTCGGCGATTTGCTTGACCATCCGGAATTGTATAAGAATTATCCGGAACTGGAAGACGCTACCGTGCGTTTTACAGAGCTTGACAATAACGACGGCTACCACTTTTACCGCGACAAAGAGGCAAATGCCGACGTGCTGGAAATTGACCCGCGGCAGTTTGACTATTCCAACCTTAAAGAACTGCTGCTGCGCGGCACATCCTTTGCCATCCAGATGCGCGAAAATTTTGACCTCGGGCTGTCGCCGACACAGCAGAAAAACTTTATGGACAGGCAGGTGTATCTGATTAAAAAAGATATGGCGCCCGAAATCAACCAGATGTTGACGCAGTTTTTGCGCGTCTATCTGCCCGGGGAAAAACAGCGCGATTACCTGATTGATAAAGAAGTGCCGCTGCCGCTGCTCCATATCTACCGCAGCGAGGCGTCCGGGCAGAATGCGGAAGGGCAGAAAGCGGACGGCGTGAAGGCAACCTACCGCGAAGTGGATTATGACAAGCTTTATGCCAAGCTGCACGAACGCTATGGCATGCGCATGCTTGATCCGGACGAACGCGCTATCGGCAATCTGGCGTATGCGGCTTTGCAGGATATGCGCGAGGAAATCGGTGCCGACCTGCTGATGCGGGCGAGGGCGGCTTCCGGCTACCGGACGGCGGCGCCTTTTCCATGGAGCGGGCTGGCGGCGCAGGGGACGCTGGATGTGCGGGCGACGCTCCGGCGGCAGGATTACAGCGACTGGCAACGCACTTTTTCGTATTGGGACGAGAAAAATCTGCCGCCGCCGAGCGACCGGACCAGGCTCAGCTATGCCGATTTGGAAAAGACGTACAGCAATTATGACGAAAATTCGCTGACGCTGCCCGATATGATGCGGCAGGTTCCGGACAATGAGGAGCCGTCTTTGAAAGCGCAGGCGGACAAGTCGCTTGACGTGCTTGCCAAAGGGGCGTACGACGCGGCGTCAAAGACGCTTTATCTGTTTGAAACCGCCGACGCGGAGACAATCGTGCATGAAACGTTCCATTATCTGAGCGGGTTGTTTAAAAGCGCCGCGCTTAATAACAATTCGCGGCTCAGAAATGCATATTTTGATATGATGGACGATTTTCGCGAGCAGCTGATGCGCGATTATGACATCGTGCATAAGGGCGGAAAGTACTTTTTGCAATACCGCGAGGGGCGGCGCGTGCTGCCCGATATCCCGCGGCGCTTTGATACTCCGGGTGAGGCGCTGGACAACGCGACGGAAGAACTGTTTGTGCAGCATTTTATGTTCGGCGACAACGGGCGCGGCTTCCAGGGCAGCATCAGCGAATTGCTGATGGCCGATTTTTATCTGGCGTGGCTGGATAAGCTGGCCGGGCAAATCGGGCTGACGGCGGAAAAGTCCGGCGCGGGCGGGCGGAAACTGCTGGCCAGGGTGGAGAAGCTGCTGCCGAATGCGGCAAAGATGTTTTTGCGGCGGCTTAAAATTACGCCCGAACACCGGGACGTCATGCCCCAGTTTGATCCGGAGAAATTGCTGGAAACAACTATTGACTAGCGGCGGCGGTGCGTAAAGAAAAGCTTGCATTTCTGCTGCGGCGGTTCTATAATGTCGAAAAATGCGTTTGCGGCAGGCGTAGCCCCGGGTGCGCCCGCTGCCTTTTATTCGGAGAGAATTATGGATAGTCAGGAAAATCTTCGGCAGAAAGCCAAGGCAAAAGTACAGTCGGCCGTGTTGGTTTTGGCTCTGGCAGCGCTGGCGGCGGCAGCGGCGGAATACCGGCGTGCAACAGCCCCGTCGGCTACGGCATCTCTGGTTATTGAAATGCCGGAAGATGCGGTTTCGGCGGCAAAAGGGGAAAATGCGGCTCACAAGGCAAAGGCTGTGGCGGAGGATGCCGGCGGCGGGGCAAAAACTGCGGACGGCAATAAAAGCGATGCGGCTCCGGCGGCCGGAAACCCCGGCGGACGCATGCCCGGGGAAGAGCTTCGCAAAACCCTGGCGGCCGTGGCGGCGGCAGAACATCATCCGCAGGGGCAGCCGCTTGCCGACGTGCCGGCGACAGCTCCGAAATCGCGCCTGAGCGCACCGACAGCTGCCGAATTGGAAAAGCAGGCGGCGGCTGTTGATGATGCCGAGGCTAAGGGCACGGGGGCTGATAATACCGGCGCTGATGATACGGGTGCCGGCAATACGGGTGCCGCGCCGGTGCCTGAAGACGGAGGCAAGGCGGCGCAGGCCGGTGTTGCGGATACAGCCGTTGCGGGCGGCAACGCGGCGGATTTTTTGAACTATATGCGCGATGTGCATCGCCGGGTTGCCGAGGTATCCAAACCTAAATCGCCGTTGGAAGAGATTAAGGCCGTCCGGCAGCGTCTGGCGCCACGTCCGAAGCAGGCTTTGTTCCAGGCCGGGCGCATAGAAATTTATGACAGCGAAAAAGGCGTGGTGGCCGTGGAAACGACCGTGCAAACCGTAGCGGCCGGCAAGGCGGTAAATGTCGCGGCTGATGATAAGGCAGTGGAAAGGGCTGCGACGGAGGCAGAAAAGGCAGAGGATAAGAAGGCGGCGGATGTGCCTGCGGCGGAGGCAGAAAAGGACGCGGGTGCTGATAAGTCCACGGCGGCTGATGAGGCAGCCGGTGAAACCGGGAGAACGGAAGATGCCGGCGCGGTGATGCTTGTTCCGGCGGCAATGCAGGGCGCTAAAGCGGCAAATGCGGCGGCAGAGGCAGAAAAGGACGCGGGTGCCGATAAGTCCACGGCGGCGGATGTGCCTGCGGCGGGTGCTGATAAGTCCACGGCAGCTGATGAGGCAGAGGATAAAGGGCTTCAAGCGGCGCAAGGCGGTGCCGTTGATAAAAACGAGCTGCTGCGTTCGGTTTTGCAGGCGGCAGATGAAATAGCCCGGGCTCAGAATAGTACAGGCGGAGAAGAGATGGCGGCGGTACCGCAGGCCGAGCCGGCGCCAAAAGCCAATCCGGCGTTGGCGGTTGAACCGAAACCGGAAAACGGCGGCGCTATTGATTTGATGAAAAATATTGCCGCCCGCAACTGATTTTTAGCGGTTATGGATTGTGCGGGGCTATGGATTGCCTTATGCTATCGGTAAAATTTTTTTTGAAGAAAGGACTAAATGATGATAAAGCCGTATATTATTTGCCATATGATGACATCGGTTGACGGGCGGATTGACTGCGCGATGACCGAACAACTGCCCGGTGTGGACGAATATTATAAGACGTTGGCGATACTTGAGGCACCGTCAACGCTTAGCGGGCGGGTGACGGCGCAGGCGGAAATGGCGCTGCCGGGCGTGTTTGCGGCGAAAAATCCGGCACCGTGCGGCAAGGAAGGGTTTGCCAAAAACGCCGCGGCGGACGGGTATGAAATTGTTGTTGACACCAAAGGCACGTTGCTATGGGACGACAATGCCGCATATGACAAGCCGCATCTTATTATCGTCAGCGAGCAGGCAGCGCGGGAATATCTGGATTATCTGGACGCGCGCGGGATTTCGTGGATTGCCGCGGGCAAGGAAAAAATTGACCTCAAGCGGGCAATGGAAATCCTGGCGGAAGAATTTGGCGTCAAGCGGCTGGCGGTGGTTGGCGGGCCGGCTGTCAACAGCTCTTTTCTGGCGGAGGGGCTGTTAGATGAAATCAGCCTGCTTATCGGCGCCGGCATTGACGGGCGCGGAGGCTTTCCGCCGGTGTTTGACGGGTTTGCCCGGGACAGGGCGGTTACACCGTTGAGACTGGGCGGCGTCCAGACGTTTAAAGACGGGGCCGTGTGGCTGCGCTATCTGGTTTAAGTTCTGATGCGGGAGGCTGGCAATGTTTGATATCCGGCAGGAACAACGGCAAGATTATGCGGCGGTGCGCCGTGTGGTTGATGAGGCTTTTTTGCCGGCCGAACATAGCGACGGCAAGGAAGGCGAATTGGTGGAGAAGCTGCGGCGGAGCCCGTCGTTTATTCCCGAATTGTCGCTGGTGGCCGTTTGCGACGGGCAAATCGCCGGGCATATCCTGTTTACACGGGCGCAGGTGGGGCAGGCGGAAGTTCTGGCGCTGGCACCGCTGGCCGTTTTGCCGAAGTTTCAACGCCGGGGTATCGGGCTGGAGCTGATTCGGCGCGGGCATGAAATCGCGCAGCGGCTCGGCTTTAAATTTTGCGTTGTGTTGGGCGATGCCCGGTATTATGCTAAAGCCGGGTATGTGCCGGCGTCCCGCTATGGCATAAGCGCGCCGTTTGCGGTGCCTGATGAAAATTTTATGGCGATTTGCTTTGATCCGGCGGCGGGAGTTCTTGACGGGCGTATGGCCTATGACGAGGCTTTCGGGATTGGTTCCAGCGGTCAGGCGGCGCATAAAAAAGGAGAAAACGGCTATGGAAATCAGAAAGGTTGAGGGCAATAAAAAACAATATCTTTCTTTGTTGCTGCTGGCAGACGAGCAGGAAGATATGATTGACCGCTATCTTGACCGGGGCATTATGTATGTGTTGGATGACGGCGGGGTTAAAGCCGAATGTGTGGTTACGGACGAGGGAAACGGCGTGCTTGAAATCAGAAATATTGCTACGGCGTCCGAACACCAGAGAAAAGGCTATGCTGCCGCGTTAATCAATTTTCTTGCCGCGACGTATAAAGGTGAATATTCTGTGTTGCAGGCAGGTACGGGCGACAGCCCGCTGACAATCCCTTTTTATGAAAAGGCGGGATTTGTCCGCACGCATCGGATTAAAGATTTTTTTATAAACAATTATGACCATCCGATATATGAATGCGGCAAACGATTAACGGATATGGTGTATCTGCAACGAAAATTATAATTCAGTGCCAGCGGCAGTGGCCGCGCCACAGGCAACGGTGCCCGCGGCACCTGCAGTGGCCGCGCCACAGGCAACAGTGTCCTTTGGGGCGCGAGTGGGGGGTAGGGTGCCATGGATTGCCGCGGCGATAAATCGCTTTGCAAAGGCTAAAAGAGAGAAGATAGGCGGGCAGCCCGCAAAGAAAAAGGCAACCGGGTTTTAGACCGGCTGCCAAAGGAGGAGTTTTGGTTGATGGTAGGTGTGACAAGACTTGAACTTGTGACCTCTACGATGTGAACGTAGCGCTCTAACCAGCTGAGCTACACACCCATCATGCGGGGATTTTTATAACAAACTTTTTTGTTTATGGCAAGAGTTATTTTGACTATGAACAATTTTTTTAGCAGCTTTTATATAGTCCGTATGTAAGAGAGAAGAAAAAAAATTAAAAGGTATGGGAAAATTAAAAGAGAGATGAATTTTTCATCTCTCTTTTTTTGTGGTTTGCAGCATTTTTTGCGGGGTGCCGCATTTTGGGCGGGGCTGCATTGTGCGCTTTAAACGG
>CALXTP010000064.1 GCA_944391435.1 uncultured Alphaproteobacteria bacterium
AGCGCCTGCCATGGCATTGTTCGCATTCCACATAAACATCGGGCAAAAAGTTCATCTCTATTTTGGTCACGCCGTCGCCCTTGCACGCCTCGCAGCGCCCGCCCGCGACGTTAAACGAAAACCGCCCTGCCTGATAGCCGCGCGCCTTGGAAAGGGGCAGCTCGGCAAACCAGTCGCGGATATAGGTAAACAGCCCGGTGTAGGTGGCGGGATTGGAACGCGGCGTCCGCCCGATTGGCGACTGGTCAATATCTATCACCTTATCCACGTTTTCCAACCCGATGAGCTTGTCATAGGCGCCGGTCGGCTCGCGCGAATTGTTGAGTTCTTTGTTGAGCGCTTTATAGAGGGTTTCCAACACCAAAGACGACTTGCCGCCGCCGGAAACGCCGGTAACCAGCGTCAGCGTCCCGAGCGGGATTTTGACCGACACGTTTTTGAGGTTATGCGTCGCCGCCCCGGTCAGCTCCAAAAATTTGCCATTGCCCTTGCGGCGCTTGCGCGGCACGGCGATTTCCTTCTGCCCGTTCAGGTATTGCGCGGTCAGGCTGTCCGGATTCGCCAACACTTCGCCGACTGTCCCCGCCGCCACCACGTTGCCGCCGAGTTCGCCCGCCCCCGGGCCCATATCCACCAGAAAGTCCGCCGCGCGGATGGCGTCTTCGTCATGTTCCACCACAATCACCGTATTGCCGATGTCGCGCAGGCGGGTCAGCGTTTCAATCAGGCGGTCGTTATCGCGCTGATGCAGGCCGATAGACGGCTCGTCAAGCACATAAAGAACGCCGGTCAGCCCCGAGCCGATTTGCGACGCCAAACGGATGCGCTGCGATTCGCCGCCGGAAAGCCCGCCCGATTGCCGGGAAAGGGTCAGATAATCCAAACCGACGTTGTTCAAAAACTGCAGCCGGTCAATAATTTCTTTTAAGATTTTATGCGCGATTTGCTGTTTTTGCGGGCTGAGCTGCTCTTCCACCCCGGCAAACCATTTGAGCGCCTCTTTAATGGAAAGGTCGGAAACTTCCATAATATCCTTGCCGCAAACCTTGACCGCCAGCGCTTCGGGCTTCAGGCGCTTGCCGTGGCAATAGGTGCACGGCGCCGCCGACTGGTAATGCGACAGCTCCTCGCGCGAAGCCGCCGAGTCGGTCTCCAGAAAACGTCGCTCCATATTGGGTATCACGCCCTCAAACGGCTTGTCGGAAACAAAGGTGGAATAATAAAGCGGCACACAGACGTTGCCCGAACCGTAAAGGATAATATGCCGCGCCTCCTCCGGCAGGTCTTTCCACGGCGTATCCTGCGAGATGTGCAAAAAGTCGCACAGCGACACCAGCGTCTGCTTGTAAAACGCGGATTTAAAGCCGTACCACGGCGCAATCGCCCCCTGCGCAATCGTGCGGTTGACGTTCGGCACCACCAGCTTTTCGTCCATATAGAGGCGCGCGCCCAAGCCGTCGCAATGCGGGCACGCCCCTTGCGGATTGTTAAACGAGAACAGCCGCGGCTCAATTTCCTCAATCGTAAAGCCGGAAACAGGACACGCGTATTTCGCCGAGCAGGTAAAGCGGCTGCCCTCGCTGAGATTGTCCACATAAAGGATGCCGTCGCCGATTTTGAGCGCCGTCTCCACCGACTGCGCCACCCGCTCCGCCATTTCTTCGCCTTTGATGATAAGGCGGTCAACCACGACTTCAATATCGTGCTTAAAGTTTTTATTAAGCGCCGGCGCCTCTTCCAAATCATAAACTTCGCCGTCAATCTTGACACGTTGGAACCCCTGTTTGAGCAGGCTTTCAAGCTCTTTTTTGAACTCGCCTTTGCGCTGGCGCACCATCGGCGCCACCAGCATGATTTTTGTTCCCTGGGGCAGCGCCAGGATTTTATCCACCATCTGGCTTACGGTCTGCGCCTCAATCGGCAGCCCCGTCGCCGGCGAATACGGCGTCCCCGCACGCGCCCACAACAGGCGCATATAGTCATAGATTTCGGTAATCGTGCCGACAGTGGAACGCGGATTGTGCGAAGTGGTCTTTTGCTCAATGGAAATGGCAGGCGCCAGGCCTTCAATCGAGTCCACATCGGGCTTTTTCATCAGATCAAGAAACTGGCGCGCATAGGCGGAAAGGCTCTCCACATAGCGGCGCTGCCCTTCGGCGTAAATCGTGTCAAACGCCAGCGACGACTTGCCGGAGCCGGAAAGCCCGGTAATCACCGTCAATTCGTTTTTCGGAATGGAAATATTGATGTTTTTAAGGTTATGCTCGCGCGCGCCCTTGATGTCAATAAATTTGCTCTCTGCCATTTTTCCCTCTTGTCATCTCAACAACAGCCATACTTTTTATCCCTCTCCTTCCCCCTCTCTGCCTCTTTCTCCCGTCATCGCGAGCCTCTCTCTCCTTCTCCCGTTATTACCTCCGCAAAAGCAGATATACCACTTTTGTTCTTTTTGCAAGCATTTTTTTATTCTGCCGCATTAACCATGCATTAACCACCGGCAGCTATGCTAAAACAAAACAAACCTCGGAGGAAGCACATGGCTGAGAAAAAGACAGCGGCAGCAGGCGCTGCCAAACGGACCGGAAAAAAGACGCAACCCGCCGCGGCAACGGCAGCCGCCGGCAAATCCGCCGCAAAACGAAATGCCCCGGCAGCAGAAGCAGCAGCGGATGCCGCCCTTTCCGCAGCAGCAGAAACAGCCGGAGTCCAAAGCGGCAGCACGCCCGTTTTATCGGCCAAAGTATTATGGCAGATGTGGCTGGACGGCTGGAAAAAAATCTTCACCCTGCGCGGGCGCACTTCGCGTTTTGAGCTCTGGTGCTGGCTGGTGCCAAACACTTTTTTGTGCGTTGCCATACAGCTCTGCTGCACCTACGTTTTATCGCCGCGTTTTTTGCGCACGTCTAACGCGCTGGGTTTCACGATAGGGCAGATAGAGAGTTTCATCGCTGCCGCCCAGGCGATATTTTACCTTGTTGCGGCAATATCGCTGTTTCCGCTGGGTTCGCTGCTCATCCGCCGCATGCACGATTTGAACCGCCTAGCGTGGAAAGACTATCTTGAGCCGGTATTTATGGGCGCCGTCGTATTCAGCGCCTTGAATTTCGCCGTCATTTTGCTCAGCAACACGGCCTACGCTTACACCATTTTGCTGTTGGGAATATGCATGGTGGCGATATTTTACGGGCTCTGTTTCCACCTGTTAAAGTTCCTGATAATGACATTGTTCTACCGCGGCAATTTTGACCACAACCTGTACGGCGCCCCCAAATACAAAGGCGACGAATACGAAGAGCCGACCCTGGATTTGAGCTGCGTATATTTTCTTTTAATCGCCACCGTCGGCGCGCTGTACCTCGCCCTGGCGCTGGTCTAGGCGAGCCGCCCTTTCCGGCCATTGCGAGGTTCCCCCTCTCTTAGCCATTGCAAGCAGCCTCTTCCCGCCGCACAATCACGCTTTCGTCCCAAAGAACAAACCGTTGCAGGTGCGGCGCGCACTGCCTGTGCCGCGAGCACTACCCGTGGCGCGGCCACTAAAGGAGGGAAATTTAAAAATAATATAGCAATGGGCGTGATAAAGTGCCGTGCTGGAAGCGGATTTCCGACCGCGGTGTACACTGCGCAAGAAAAACAATTTGGGAAATTGTTTTTCTGCGATAAGCAATGAGGCTTGCTTTTGCCAACAAGGCGACAGCCGCAGACAGGCAAAAGCT
>CALXTP010000065.1 GCA_944391435.1 uncultured Alphaproteobacteria bacterium
GCCGGGAAAGCAAGGGAGAAAGAAGAACGGGAGGCAATTACATACGCTTTTGTACATTTTTTTGCCGGCCGGTATTTATTTGTTAAGAAGTTGCGTTTATATTAGCGCCAAAGGGCGGTTCCGCGTGCGGGCTGCCGCGTAAGCGTTATAACCTGCGACAGGGAGAAAAACATGATTTTCGGCATACCGGCGGCGGTGATTGCCAGCGTGGTGCTGGCGTTGAGTTATGCCGTGCTGTTTACGGAAAAATTAAACCGGGCGGTGGCGGTGATGCTCGGCGCCTCGGCCATGATACTGCTCGGCGTACTCAGTTTTGACGAGGCGCTCAAAGGCATTGACTTTAATACCATAGCGCTTTTGGTCGGAATGATGATTATGGTGGGCATTGCCGAGCAGTCGGGCGCCTTTCAGTATGCGGCGGTCAAATCGGCCAAAACGGTCAAAGCGAATCCGCGCGGGCTGCTGGCGGCGCTGGGGATTGTGACGGCGGTGCTGTCGGCATTTTTGGATAATGTGACGACGGTATTGCTGATTGTGCCGGTTACGATAGAAATAACACATAAGCTTAAATTGGCGCCGTATCCGTTTCTTTTAATGGAAATTTTTGCTTCCAACATCGGCGGGACGGCCACGCTTATCGGCGATCCGCCGAATATTCTTATCGGCGGGGCGGTCGGCTTGTCGTTTGCCGATTTTTTGCAGGAGCTGACGTGGCTGGTGCTCTTAACGCTGGCGCTGCTGCTGCTCGGGTTTGACTTTTGTTTCGGGCGGAAGATGAAAGCCGCGGAGAAGGCCCGGCAGGCGGTGATGAAGATTGATGAACGGAAGCTAATTACCGATGCGGGGCTGCTGAAAAAATCCGCGGCGGTACTGGGGCTGGTAATCGCCGGCTTTTTGGCGGCGGAGCACCTGCATATCGCCAACGGAACGATTGCCCTGGCCGGGGCGGCGCTGTTGATGACGCTTTCTTCTCTCGGCAAAACGCACGCCGAGCGCGATAAGCAGGCGGAAGAGGCTTTTGACCGCGTGGACTGGACGACTATCTTTTTCTTTACCGGCCTGTTTGCGCTGGTTTACGGGCTGGAAGTTACCGGCGTGCTGTCGCTTTTGGGCGAAAAGGCGCTGCAACTGGTGGACGGCAGTGTGCAAAAAGCGACGTTTCTGGTTTTGTGGGCGTCGGCGCTGTTGTCGGCGGTTATTGACAATATCCCGTTTGTGGCAACGATGATTCCGATGCTTAAAACAATGGAAGAAGGGTTGGGCGGACGCGAAGCGATGATGCCGGTATGGTGGGCGCTTTCGGTCGGTTCGTGCTTTGGCGGCAACGGTTCGCTGATTGCGGCATCGGCCAACGTGATTGTGGCGGGGCTGGCGGCACGCGACGGGCATCCGCTGAACTTTGTCAAGTTTTTGTTCTGGGGGCTGCCGGTTATGCTGCTCTCGGCGGCGGTGGCGAGCGTTTACTTTTATGTGGTGCATTTTATGTAGAAGAAGACGGCGGGCGCAGATGTCCCGCCGCGGCGAAAGCATGAGGGACTGATGATGGCAGCGGAAGAAGCAATTTTCGGAATGGGACGGCAGACGGCGGCGCTTGCGGTTATGGGCATCTGCTATTTCTTTTTGTTTACCGAGAAAATGAATCGTGCGGCGGCGGCGTTGCTGGCGGCGGCGGTTTTGATTTTTTTCGGCGTGATTTCGCAGGAACAGGCGCTGGCGGCGATTGATTTTAACACCATCGCGCTGCTGACGGGGATGATGATTATCGTCGGCGTGGCGGAAAAGTCCGGAATGTTCCAGTATGTGGCCATATGGGGTGCCAAAAAAGTGCGGGCGCATCCGGCGGGCATTCTGGCCGTTACCGGCGTGGTGACGGCAGTATTTTCGGCGTTTCTGGACAATGTGACGACGGTGCTGCTGATTGTGCCGGTTACGCTGCAGATTGCAAAAAAGCTTGACGTTACGCCGTATCCGTATTTGCTGATGGCGGTGTTTGCCTCCAATATCGGCGGGACGGCCACGCTTATCGGCGATCCGCCGAATATCCTTATCGGGTCGGCGCTGGGGCTTTCGTTTACGGATTTTCTCGTGCATCTGGCACCGGCGGTGGCGGCGGTGATGGTGCTGCTGATTGCCGTTTTTGTATTTTATTGGCGCGGGCGGCTGCATACGACTTTGCAAAACAGGGTGCGGGTGATGCAGATTGACGAAAAGGCGGCGATTGCCGACAAGCGCCTGCTCAAACTGGCGCTGGCGGTGCTGGCGGCGGTTGTTGCCGGATTTGCGGCGGCGCACCGTATCGGGCTTGAAAACGGCTTTATCGCGCTGGCTGGGGCGGCTCTGCTGCTGTTGCTTTATACTTGCGGCGCAGGACACCGGGAGGCTGACGAACGGGTGGCGGAAGCGCTGAAAAGCGTGGACTGGACGACGGTGTTCTTTTTTGCCGGGCTGTTTGTGGTGGTCGGCGCAGTGGAACAGAGCGGCTTTTTGCAAAAACTAGGCGATTATTTTGCCAGTCTCAGCGGCGGCGATATTTTTAACAGCGTTTATATCGTGCTGGGCGTATCGGCGGTGCTTTCCGCCGTGGTGGACAATATCCCGTTTGTGGCGACGATGATCCCGACGCTGCAGGCCATGGAGCCGGCAATGGGCGGGCGCGAGGCGATGATGCCGGTGTGGTGGGCGTTGTCGCTGGGGGCGTGTTTCGGCGGCAACGGGACGCTTATCGGCGCGTCGGCCAACGTGATTGTGGCGGGGCTGGCGGCACGCAGCGGGCATCCGGTTGACTTTGCAAAATTTTTGTTGTGGTCGGTACCGGTAACGGTTGTGAGCGTTGCGGTGGCGGGCGCGTTTCTTTATTTTGAGTATTTTTAAACGTTGCAATCCTGCCAAAACATAAAGGCGGCAGGAACAAAAGCGCCGACGGTGGGAAAATACATCCCGCCGGCGGAAAAATACGGTTGAAAGCTGGTTTAAAGCGCTTGACAACAGAGGCAACGCGCCTATTGTTATCTGCGTATTGTCGGGCTCCCGTCCGGGGCTTGTTATTTTTAAGGAGACGTTATGAAACTGAATGTTTTTTTCGGCTTTTTATCGGCCGTGGCTTTGCTGTCCGGCGGCGGATATTATGTTTATGACCGGCTGGAGGGGAGAAAAGCACTGGTGCAGGCGGAAGAGGAAGTTACCGCTCCGGGCGAATTTTCATTTGCCGCGTTGAGGCAAAAGGCCAAGGCTCTGGCCGAAACGCCGTATAAAAAACCGGCGGAACTGCCGGCCGGAAAATTTCGCGGGCTGGATTATGACGAATACCGCGATATCCGCTTTAAACCGGCGGAAGGGCCGTGGAGCAAAAACAAGCTGCGGTTTGACATGCAGCTGTTTCATGCCGGGGGGATGTTTACGGCGCCGGTTAAAATCAATGAAATTGTCAAGCGCAAAGCAGTGCCGCTCGCCTATCATCCGGAGTATTTTGATTACGGCAAAAATGAAATAAGCCAAGATGATTTTGAAGAAGTGAAAGACGGCGGCTATGCCGGGTTCAGGCTGCATTATCCGCTCAACAGCCTGGATTATTACGACGAAGTTATTTCTTTTTTGGGGGCCAGCTATTTCCGCGCGCTCGGGCAGGGGCATAAATACGGGCTTTCCGCGCGTGGGCTTGCTATTGATACGGCGCTGATGAAAGGCGAGGAATTTCCGATGTTTACGGAATTTTATGTGGAAAGGCCGCGCCGCAATGCCCATGAAATCAAAATCTATGCCGTGCTGGACAGCCCGAGCGTGGCCGGTGCCTATTGCTTTAAATTGAAACCGGGCAAAGAAACGCTGATGGATGTTGATGCGGCGCTCTATTTCCGCCAGACGGTGGAAAAACTCGGCATCGCCCCGCTGACGTCAATGTATCTTTTTGGCGAAAATACCAAAAACCGTTTTGACGATTACCGCCCGGAAGTGCATGACAGCGACGGCCTGCTGGTGCATAACGGTGCCGGCGAATGGCTGTGGCGGCCGCTGGATAATGCCAAGTTTTTGCGCGTCAGCTCGTTTGAAGACAATAATCCTCAAGGTTTCGGCCTGATGCAGAGAGATCGCCAGCTGGCTCATTATCTGGATTTTGAGGCCAATTATCACGAACGTCCCAGCCTTTGGGTTGAGCCGCGCGGCGAATGGGGCAAAGGGACAGTGCAACTGGTGGAAATTCCGTCGCAGCAGGAAATACACGACAATGTTGTTGCCTATTGGATACCGGCCGAAAAGGTTGAACCGGGCAGGGAATACCGCTTTAAATACCGCCTGCACTGGGCCGACGGCGCGCCCGGGGACGATGCCGAGGCCAAAGTTTATGCAACATATACCGGGATCGGCGGCGTGATGGGCGTGCTCGGCAATACCGGACGCAAGTTTGCGGTGGAGTTTACCGGGCGGACGCTCCGGCGCGATTTCGGCAATGGCGATTTGTCGCTTGACCTCAGCGCTTCCGAAGGCAAAATAGAGCGCGCCCATTTGGAATACAACACCGAAACCAAAGGCGTGGTGGCGTATTTTGACTTTGAGCCGAACGGCAAGACTTCCGAATTGCGTCTGGCCTTGAAACGCGGGGAAGAGGTTATATCGGAGGTGTGGACGTATCAATGGCTCCCTTAAGGGGAAAATTGTTGTGAATTGACTCGCAGATGGTGCTCCACTTCGTCGCGTTGTGTACTTCTATGTACACTCGTGCTCCTCGGGAGACATCTGCGGTCATTTCGCAAAATTTGTGCGCGCCGCACAGGCAACGGTTGTCCTTTGGGACGAGGGGATTTTTTATTTTTAGTCACTGCGAGGGAGGCGCATTTATGCGGCGACCGCGGCAGTCCGGAGCGTGCGGGCGCATCGGCTTGCGGATTACTCCGGTATGGTGCCGCAGGTGTGGCTACAAGGATATGGCGGGGCGTAGAACAGGAGGTATTTATTTATGGCCGAAGAAAATGACATTGACGGGCTGGTTATCGTGCCGCCGGAAAAACCGCTGAAGATGCGGGCACAGCCGATTGTGCCGCCGAGTGCCAAAAGGCTGCGGCGAAAGCTATGGCTGAAAGTGCGGGAGGCCTTTGCCGGCAATGGCGAAAAGGGCGGACAGAGGCAAAACGGCGGCGGCAGTGAAAGTCCGAAATCGGCCGGCGGCAGTGCGGGAGGCAAATCCGAACCGTGGTATGACGAGGCTTATGCTCGGTTGGTGCACAAGAGGCGGCGGAATTTGTCGCTGCTGGTGGCGGCAACGGTGCTGCTCGGGCTGATGAAATGGGTGGCGGCGATGCCTTCCGATATTTCGGTGTGGACGCAGGCGGCGGTTATTATCCTGTTTATACTGACGTTCGGGTGGATTGCGCTTTATTTTTGGTCCGGCGTGTTTGGGTTCTGCCAACTGCTGAAAAGGGCGAAAATGCCGGGGCTGGCTTATCCGAAAGATGTTGACGAGGCATTGGCGGCGGCCGCTGCGGAAGCGGACGGCGGTGCGGCGCAGACGGCGGCGGCGGTTGAGCGGCTGGCAGCGCATATCCGTGCCAAAACGGCGGTTTTGATGCCGGTTTATAATGAGGATCCGTCGCAGACAATGGCGCGGATTTTAGCTATCGGCGAAGATTTGCTGCGTGCCGGAGGAAGCGGAAAGTTTGATTTTTTTGTTTTAAGCGATACGACCAATCCGAAAGTCTGGGTTAAAGAAGAAGCCGTCTGGTACCAGGCCAAGCGGCAGCTGGAAAAAGAAATCCCGGCGGGGCTCCGGGCTGAAGGAATGGCAGTTGGCAGCGCGGCGGCAGACGTCAGGACGGGCATATCGGAAAGCGCAGGCGGAACCGGTGTGGCAGATACAGGCGGAATCCACCTCTATTATCGGCGGCGGGCGCAGAATACGGCGCGCAAATCCGGCAATATTGAAGATTTTTGCAACCGCTGGGGCGCCGAATATGATTTTATGATTGTTTTAGATGCCGACAGCCTGATGACAGCGGAGACAATTGCCGAAATGGTGCGTCTGATGGAAGCGAACGGCCATGCCGGCATTATCCAGGCTTCGCCGCAGATGATTAACTCGTCGTCCATGTTTGCGCGCCAGCAGCAGTTTGCCGGCAAAATCGCAGGGCCTATCGTCGGTGCGGGGCTCGCCTATTGGCAGGCGGGAAACAGCAATTACTGGGGACACAACGCAATTATCCGCACGAGGGCGTTTATTGATTGCTGCGGGTTGCCGAAGCTTAAGGGCAAAGGGCCGTTCGGCGGCTTTATCCTCAGCCACGATTTTGTTGAGGCGGCGCTGATTGCGCGCGGCGGCTGGTCGGCGTGGCTGCTGCCGGAGCTTAAAGGAAGCTATGAAGAATGCCCGCCGTCCATGATTGATTTTGCGGCGCGCGACCGCCGGTGGTGCCAGGGGAATTTGCAGCACATCAAAGTGCTTATTTCCCGCGGGCTGCATCCGGTGAGCCGGGTACACTTTCTGACCGGGATTATGTCATATCTGTCATCGCCGTTGTGGATGCTGTTTTTACTGGCCGGCGTGTCTATGGTGTTGTTTCGCGAGTTTATTCCGCCGCAGTATTTCGGGCAGGGGTATTCGCTGTTTCCGAACTGGCCGGTGTTTGACAAATTCGGGACGGTGGCGCTGTTTGTGTTGTCCATGGCGATGCTGCTGGTGCCGAAGTTTTTGGGTATGGCGATATTTTTGCGGCAAAACCGGCGGCGCAAACGGGCAGGAAAGAAATTTTTGCCGGCAGGGAAAGCCTGGGGCAGCCTTGGTTTGGAAATCGTGTCCTCAACCCTGATGGCGCCGGTGATGATGTTGTTTCAGAGCAAGTTTGTGTTTGATATTTTATGCGGCAAGTCCGTGAGCTGGAATGCGCAAAACCGCGGCGACGACGGAACGAGCTGGCGGATGGCATGGCAAATCCACAAATGGCATACGATTTTGGGCGCTGTTACCGCAGTGGCGGTGTGGAAATATGCACACGCGTTGTTTTGGTGGCTGTCGCCGGTAACGCTGGGGCTTGTGCTTTCCGTACCGATGTCGGTTATCAGCTCGCGTGCGGGAATTGGGCGGCGGCTCAAGGCGCACGGGTGGCTGTTGATACCGGAAGAGGCAGAAGAGCCGGAAGTCCTGTCCAGGACGGAATACTGGGTTGGCGTGTTGCAGCCGTATGAGGCCGGCGAGGGCGGCTGGAAAATGTTGCAGCAAAATGAAGCGCTCCGGCGCTTGCACTGCCGAATGCTGCCGGTTAACGGGCCGGCACCGGAATTTGCGCCCGAAGTGGCGGCGGCAGCAGGGGAAAAGCTGGCCGGCGGACGAGCAGAAGAACTTTCCAAAGATGAGGAGATGTGGGTCTTGTATGAACGGGCATGCTGAAGAAGCCGGCCGAGCCCGGACGGGGAGGCATTCTGCATATGAAGGCCGGAATATAAAAAAAGCCCGATGCAAATCGGGCTTTTTGTTTGTTAGCTACGGAGCTTTTGGCTGTTAGCCATGGAGCTTTTGGCTTCTGCCGTTTTCCGTTGCGGAGGAAGGTTTTGCGGCAATGCTTTCGTACAAGCCAACCAAGTCGGCGACGGTGCGGCATTGCAGAATTTTGTCATTTGTTTCCATATCAACCGGATAGTAGCGTTTGGTGCTTTTTTCAAACTTCAGGGAGGCTTCGTAAATGTCCAGGCTGTCCATTCCCAAGTCGTTTCTGAGGTCTGACCATTCGGTTACTTCGCAGGGGTCAAGGTTTGCCATTACTTTGCAAATCGCATCTCTTAATTCGGCAAAAGTTTCCTGATTAAAAATTTTTTCTTCCATAGAGCTGAAATTTTTTTAATGAATAATTCGGAGCAATAATAGCTGCATAATTTTTTTTCGGAGCCAAAGTACCAGATACCGGGATAAAAAGCAAGCATTATTTTTGCGGCGGGGTTTTTATATAGGCGGCGGGTGGATTATTTTAAGTGCAAAAAAGAAAAACGGGCGGCGCCGTAAATGCGTTCGCCGCTTAATTCCAACTGCGGCGGCAGGGGGAGCTCTTCATCGCGGGCGGTTTCGGCAATTATCAACGTTTCTTTATCGCACCAGCCGCCTTTGAGCAGCGCCTCCAGAGCCGGAACCGTCAGCCCCTGATTATAAGGCGCGTCCAAAAATATCAGGCGGCAGCTTTGGCTGGCGGGTGGAAGCAGGCGGGCGTCGCGTTGGATAAAACGGGCATTGGCGATTTTGCAGGCGGCGGCGTTTTTGCGTGTCAGCGCCAGGTCCATATCCACGAAAGTTACCGTGCGGGCGCCGCGTGATGCTGCTTCCAGCCCGAAAGCGCCGGTGCCGGAAAAGATATCCAGCACGTCGCATTCGGACAACGGAAAATCCAGGCGCGAATTTAAGATATTGAAAACGGCTTCCCGCGCGCGGTCGGCAGTGGGACGGATACGGCTGTCCGCCGGAGTGAAAAGCTTTTTGCCGCGCAGGGTTCCGGAAATGATACGCATTTTTTTATCCTTTGTCCGAGGCCGGAGCGTTTGCTGCCGGAGTGTGCCCTTTGGGTTTTGGGGCTTTAGGGGCCGGTGCGACGTCGGCAGAGGGATACAGGCTGCCGAGTTGTTCTTTTAAGGTTTTTTGCGGGACTTCGCGCACTTCGCCGCGCTTGAGCGAACCCAGCTGGAAAGGGCCGTATGACAGGCGTATCAGGCGGGCGACATCCAGCCCGACAGATGCCATAAGGCGGCGGACTTCACGGTTTTTGCCTTCGGACAGCGAGATTGTCAGCCAGGCGTTGGTCTGGGGACGGGCAACAGCTGTTTCAGCGGCTTTTGCCCGCGGGGTACGCTTGGTTTTTTCGGCATTTTTTTCTTCTTTTTCCGCGGCCGGGCGGCGATTTATCATGATTTTGCACGGCGCGTAGGCGATGCCGTCTATAACGGCGCCTTTTTCCAGACGCAGCAGGCGGCGCTCGTCCAAAAAGCCGTGCACCTTTACTTTATAGCGGCGGCTCCAGCCGTTAGATGGCAGCTCCAAAGCGCGTGCCAACCCGCCGTCGTTGGTCAGCAGCAACAGGCCTTCGGAATTTAAGTCCAGGCGGCCGACGGAAATGACGCGCGGCAGCCCGGCGGGCAAATGTTCAAACACGGTTTCGCGCCCTTTTTCATCGCGGTGGGTGGTTATAAGACCGGCGGGCTTATGATAAAGCCACAGGCGGGGCTTGTCTTTGGTTTTGATTTTTTCGCCGTCAAACAATATCGTTTCGCTGCCGTCTACCAAAAAAGCGGGTGCGGAAACGGTTTCGCCGTTGACGGTGATGCGCCCCTGTCTTATCAGTTCTTCGCCTTCGCGGCGGGAGCAGATGCCGGCACGGGCTAAATATTTGGCAATGCGTTCGGGCATTTTGGTTTATCCTTTTGTCTTTATGGTTGTTTTGTACTGGAAACCGGGGTGATGGCGGTTATGTCCAGTGTTCCTGTTCCAGCAGAATGCAGGCTTTTTGCGAGACGGCCAGATATTCGTTGACAACCTGGTTGATGTCCTGTACGCGCTGCGGTTCAACGTGCATGGCTTCGGCAATGTCCAGGATGTAGTCTATTTCGCTGTCGTCCAGGGTGTTATCTATGTTGGCAACCATGCACATATCTTTTATCAGCATCAGGGCTTTGGCGCGGTCGGTTATCATGCGGGCCTGTTTGACCAGCATGGCGCGGTCGGACGATTTTATCATATTGGCCAGGCTCTCGCCGCTGACGTCATATTTTAACGCGGCTTCGCGCAGGTATATAAGTTCTTCGCGGCTGACCTGGCGGTTGGCGGCGACAGTGCCGCAGATGATTTTTAAAAATATAAAGCGCTCGCCGGCGGAAAGCGTGTTGATAAAATTTTTATCCGGGTAAAACATCGTCTTATTCTCCGTAAATTTTGAGGCAATCTTAGGTAGTTTTTTGCGTTTTGTAAAGGATTTTTTTACGAACGCCTGCTAGGTTTTTTTATGTGATAACTGGTAATCCGGCGTGCCGGAAAATGACGGGGAAAATATCGTGCTGGGAATGCGTGGCTCTTTTTTTAAATCCGTGGTGCTTAATCCGCTGGTATGGCTGGGGTTGGGATTGACCGGCTTTACGCTGCATTATGAGGGGTACCAACACGCATTTGAGGTGTTTTTGTGGCCGAAGACCTATGGCTATGTGGCGCTGGCTTCCATTATTTATGTGGCCCTGTTTGACCGGCAATATAAGCGCGGCGGGCGGCGGATTGACATTTCCGAAACAATCGGCACAGTGTTGGAGGGGATGCTCGTTATCCTGATGGTGTGGGGGCTCAGTTTGTTTTTCTGTGTCAACTACCGCCTGGGCGGAATGAGTTACAGCGCCGAACTGCGCGAGCGCTATAAAAAAGCCGGCTGGATTAAAAATGACAACGCGGCGGAGGATTATGAGGCGGTCAAGGAATTGACATCAGGCGTTTTGGAAGACGGCAGCGTGGAGATGGAAGCCGGCAAGAAGTATAAAGTAACGCCGCAGCCGGACGGCAGCATGGTGATTGAAGTGCTGGAATAACGGCGGCGTTTTGCCGTTTTTTGGGTAAAAAAAAAGGAAAATACTGTGGCAGAAAAAGAAGAAAACGGCGCTTATAAAGATATATCGGCAGAGGAGATGGCGGCATATTTTCAGCGGGCCTTGAACAGCGAAACGATGAAAAAAATCATCAACGGTGCGCCCTCTATCTCCAAAGCGGAGGCTTCATACCGGCAAGCGGCTAAAATGTTGCTTGGCTATGTGTCGGCGACGGGAGATCTGTCGGCGCAAAAGCAGACGGAACTGTTGCGAACTTTTGCTGAACACGGTGCCGAGGCGCTCAAGCCGTATGACGAGCGGTTGAAAAATGACGGCAGCGGGATTTATTTTGCCAAATATGTCGCGCCGGAAATTATGGCCTATCATGCGAAAAACAGGCCTGCCGGGGAAAAAGACGGCGCAGAGGCTTTAACGGGCTTGCTGAAAGCTGCCTA
>CALXTP010000066.1 GCA_944391435.1 uncultured Alphaproteobacteria bacterium
CTTTTTCTGCCGGTGTAGATGTCTTCCTTTTTTTCCATAATTGTAATTTTTTGCGGTTTGACATAAAAGTATTTATTCTGTGAAGCTGTATAGCATAGTTTTTGAAGCGTGTCAATGCCTTTTTGTATATTTTGTCATTTTTTACAGAGCGAAGAGGGGATAAGGGTTAGCCAGAGGAGGCGTTGGGGATAGGGGGCGGCAACGGGGAAAGCTTGGCAATGAGGGTGTTGTGCGGCGCGGGGGCAAGAGGTAGAAAATGAAAAAAGGAGAAAAGGAGAAAAGGGGAAGCGGCTGGGAGAGAGGGAGAAAAACGGCGCGGACCGTAATTTAACTCCGGCGATGTTATTTCGGCGGCATTATTCCGGCAGTGCTGTTTTAACTCCGACAGTCCCTTTGAATTTTGTGGCGGCGTGCCTCAGAGGCGAAAAAAAAGGCTTTGGCGGCGTTGTTTTGCCAAACGGTTTGTTTGGGGCGGAAATTTTGGCTCTTAAATCCGTATCCAAAGGCAAAAAAACGCTTTTTACGCCGGCTATTATTTAAAATGTGTGGATAAGACGGCGGCCGGTGTTTTTATTTTTTGCGGATTTGTTATATTGGCGGCAACGTTTGATTTTGAAAAAAGAAAGGTGCAGAAGCTATGGCTGACGATAATGACGATATGAACGAAGAAAACAAAAACGCAGGCGCAGAGGGCGTCGCGGGCGACGGAGCCGGGACGCCGGCCAATTCCGAAAACGCCGGCGCAGCGGACGGAAATGCGGCATTGACGGCGGCGGCTATGGTTGACCTGCCGAAAGAGAATATCACGCCGACGATGATTGTGGAGGAAATGCGCCGCTCATACCTTGATTATGCGATGAGCGTTATCGTTTCCCGCGCGCTGCCGGACGTGCGCGACGGTTTGAAGCCGGTGCACCGCCGCATTATTTATGCCGCTTACGAAAACGGCTATGATTA
This sequence comes from uncultured Alphaproteobacteria bacterium, assembly GCA_944391435.1. Taxonomy (GTDB): domain Bacteria; phylum Pseudomonadota; class Alphaproteobacteria; order RF32; family CAG-239; genus CAG-267. The sequence goes on from CALXTP010000066.1 coordinate 958, forward strand.
TAACAAACCGTTTAAGAAATCGGCGCGTATCGTCGGTGAGGTTATGGGTAAATACCATCCGCACGGCGACAGCTCGGTTTATGAGGCGATGGTGCGCCTGGCACAGCCGTTTTCCATGCGGCTGCCGCTGATTGACGGGCAGGGCAACTTTGGTTCCATGGATGGCGATTCGGCAGCGGCCATGCGCTATACCGAGGCGAGGCTGGCCAAGGTGGCTCACGCGCTGATTGAAGATATTGAATGCGATACGGTTGACTTTATGCCGAACTATGACGAATCGCTGCAGGAGCCGACGGTGCTGCCGGCACGGTTCCCGAATTTGCTCGTCAACGGTACCAACGGCATTGCGGTCGGCATGGCTACCAATATCGCGCCGCACAATCTGGGCGAGGTTTTGGATGCGTGTACTGCTTATGTGGATAATCCCGATATTTCCATAGAAGACTTAATCCGCATCGTGCCGGGGCCGGATTTTCCGACCGGTGGCATCATCCTCGGCTACGGCGGGGCGAAGAACGCTTATCTGACCGGGCGCGGTTCGGTGATGATGCGCGCCAAGTGCACGATTGAGGAAATCCGCAAGGATAAAGAGGCGATTGTGGTGCACGAAATCCCCTACCAGGTCAACAAGGCGATGCTGGTGCAAAAAATTGCCGAACTGGTCAAGGAAAAGAAGATTGAGGGAATTTCCGACATCCGCGATGAATCCGACCGCCAGGGCGTGCGCGTGGTGATTGAAGTTAAGAAAGAATTCCAGGCTGACGTGGTTTTAAACCAGCTGTATAAATATACGCAGCTGCAGACGAGCTTCGGCATGAATATGCTGGCGATTAACGGCGGACGGCCGATGATGATGAATCTGAAAGACATTATTGCCGCGTTTGTCAAATTCCGCGAGGAAGTTATCCGCCGGCGCACGGTGTTTAAACTCAATAAAGCCCGCGACAGGGCGCACGTCTTGGTCGGGTTGGCGATTGCGGTGGAAAACCTTGACCCGGTAATTGAGCTTATCCGCACGGCTGCCAATCCGGTGGTGGCAAAAGATGCTTTGCTGGCGCGCGAGTGGCCGGCGGGCGATGTTGAACCGCTGGTCAAGCTGATTGCAGAGCCGGGGCGCGAGGTTGTCAACGGCACTTACCGCCTGAGCGAGGCGCAGGCCAAGGCTATCCTGGACTTGAGGCTGCAGCGCTTAACCGGCTTGGAACGCGACAAAATTCACGAAGAACTGCGTGCCATCGGCCATGAAATTGAAGAATATCTGGAGATTTTGGGCAGCCGCGAAAAACTGATGGGAATTATGAAAGATGAGTTTGCGGCGATTAAGGCGGAATATGCCAATCCGCGGCGGACGGTGATTGAAGATATTGAGGTGGATACCGATATAGAATCGCTTATCCAGCGCGAGGAAATGGTGGTGACGGTTACCGAAGCGGGTTATATCAAACGCGTGCCGCTTAATGCCTACAAAGCGCAGAAACGCGGCGGCAAGGGCAAATCCGGCATGACGACCAAAGAGGAAGATTTTGTGACGCGGCTGTTTGTGGCGAGCACACATACGCCGGTGTTGTTCTTCTCGTCCAAAGGGCTGGTGTATAAGATGAAAGTCTATAAGCTGCCGCTCGGGTCGCCGACCTCAAAAGGCAAGCCGTTTGTCAACCTGCTGCCGCTCAGCGAAGGCGAAAACATTACCGCAATTATGAAACTGCCGGAAGACGAGGCGGCGTGCAAGGATTTGTCCATTATGTTTGCAACGGCTGCGGGGAATATCCGCCGCAACTCGCTGATGGATTTTGTCAACGTTCAGGCGAACGGCAAAATCGCCATGAAGCTTGACGAGGGTGACAAGCTTATCAACGTGGCGTTGTGCGATGACAGCTGCGATGTGATGCTGGCGGCGAAGTCGGGCAAGTGCAACCGCTTCCCGGTGGCAGACTGCCGCGTGTTTGTCGGACGCAATTCCAGCGGCGTGCGCGGGATTAAGCTTATGGACGGCGACGAGGTTATTTCCATGTCCATCTTGAAACATACGGATGCGACGACCGAGCAGCGCGACGAATATCTGCGTTTGTCTTCGGCTTTGAAACGGGCTGACGTGGCGGAAGATGGCGGAGCCGATGAAGAGGCGGCATTTAATGCGCTGGAGCCGCAAATAAGCTATAACGACTTTAAAACCATGCGCGACAACGAGCAGTTTATCCTGACGGTTACCGCAACCGGCTACGGCAAACGGACTTCCGCCTATGAATACCGGATTACGGCGCGCGGCGGGCAGGGCGTTGCCAATATGGAAATGTCCGAACGCAACAAGGAAGTAGCGAGCTCGTTTCCGGTTAAAGACGATAGCCAGATTATGATGGTTACCGACGGCGGCAAAGTTATCCGCATGCCGGTTGAAGATATCCGGATTGCCGGACGCAAAACGCAGGGCGTAATCTTGTTCCGTACGGCCGACGATGAGCGGGTGGTTTCGGTAACCTGGCTTGATGCCGACGATGATGACGACGATGCCGAACTGGTTGATGAAATAAACGAGTTTGACGGCGTGGCCGAAGAAGAAGAGTAAAATGCTGCAGGCGGCGGGGCGCGGGGTGCGTGTCCTGCCGCTTTTTTTGTGCGGAGCGGTACTCTGTTAAAAAAGGCGGGGTTGGGTGCGTGTCCTGCCGCTTTTTTTTGTGTGGAGCGGTACTCTGTTAAAAAAAGGCGGGGCAGCGCTGTTTCTTATTTTATATCAGCGGCTGGCAGGGCAGCGCGGTTTCTTATCTTATGTCTGTGTTGGCGGCTGCCTGTGCGTGGGCTAGTCGCCGTGTTGGTGGTTACCAACTTTTGCGAATGGTGCAAATTTTTGTTTTATGAGAAATTTTTTTTAGAAAATGCGTTGACACAGGGGGCAAAAAGTGGTATCCTTTAAGAAAGGGTTTGCTTTTTTTGCGATGTGCACCGCCCAGAGCGGCAGGTGCCGGGCAACGGGCGGAATGCGGGCGCGGCTTTTTTTCCGGCGAGGGGAAACGGGTGCGTGGCCGTCATAAAAAGTAAAAACTCTGACGACCGGATTTTCCGGTTTTTGAGGAGGAGGATATGATTATGACTGATACGCAGGATTATGTGGTGGAAATTACGGCTCCCTGGGATCCGCTGAAATGTTTTAAGGCGGTGGAAGAGCAAAGCCATAAAGGTTTTACGCCGGAATTCGGCGAAGAAATGCTGACCCATACAAATAACCCGAAAATTATGTCCATGTTGGCCGAACATGTTGATAAGGCGGTTGCCAATGGCGTGCCTTTTGCGGATTATGAGCGGATGGCTTTCGGTATGGCGGCGGGGCGCGATATGCGCGATGATACGGCGGCGCATCTCCGAAAGGCGGCGGTTCGCGGCGGCAGGGCAGACGAATTTGATTATGTGGCATCGCTGCCGAAGTTTATTGACCGGGACAGCCGGCGCGCCAATATGTATGACGCCTGGCACTTGCGCGAAGACGCCAATCTGGCGCGGGTGGATTTTACGGGCTATACCGATGTCGGATTTGCGCCGGAAGTCAAAGAGATTGATTTGACCGAGGCGGAGAAAATTCCGGCGAAAGCTTTTGATTTCAGCGCGTATAAAGGTTTGCGGGCGCTTAGCCTCGGCCTGGCCGATACGGCGCGGGCGGCGGCGGTAAAACTGCCGGAAGGGCTGGAAGAACTGGATTTGCGCAAAAATCACCGGCTGGCCAAAGATTTGAGCGGGCAAAAGGCGTTGAAGTCTTTGTGTCTCGGCGAAGAAAATTTAAGCGCAGGGGCGGTCAAGCTGCCGGAAAATATTGAAGAGCTGGTTTGCGTCAATGCGGCGGGGCTGGCGGCTGTGGGCGCGCAGCTCGGCGATTGCGAAAAGTTGAAGAAAATTTCGTTTATCCAGTGCGACATGCGGGCATGCGCTTTGAGCCGGCTGCCGAAGGGAATAGAAGAACTGGATATTTCGTTTCCGCAAAACCTGGGGCAGGGGATAACCGATTTGTCGGCATATAAATCTTTGCGCAGGGTAACGTTTAACGGCGTGGATTTTAAGGCGGCGGATATGAAATTGCCGGCCGGTTGCCGTGCCGAGGTTAACGGCGAAACGATAGAAAAGCCGAAAGCCGAACGCCCGAAACGGGATTGGCAGGCGACAGCCATAAAACG
>CALXTP010000067.1 GCA_944391435.1 uncultured Alphaproteobacteria bacterium
GCCCGGTAGGCACTTCAGAAACCGCCTGTACCCCGTCCGGCAACGGCTTTACCACCCATGAAAGCTCTGAACAAGTCGGCGATAACATCTGCTACACCTGCTCTTATTCCTGCGATACCGCCTCCGGTTGGAATGCAGGAACTTGCCCCGCCGGCAGAAGCTGCGACACGATTAACACGCCTGTCCAATGTTACAAAGATAACGGCTGCCCGGTCGGCAGTTATGAGAGCCAAAACGCCTGTGAAATTGCCAACCCCGGCTACACCTGCGTTGAAAACAGCACCGGTTCCGGCTGCTGGATAGCAAACGGCACTGCCCAATGCCCGAGCGGCTATGACACCAAGTATCAAACTCCGGCTAATTGCGGCAACGGCACAAGCGGCGCCCAAGGTTGGAAAGTTGAGTTCAGCGGCCAGTCCGGCGACACCAAATGCGGCAAATGCATTGCGCTGCAATGCGATACCGGCACCATCACCGCCTGCCAGGACGGAACCTATACCCAAGCCACCGAAGACATTGTAGACTACGCCGGCGACAGCCCCTGCTACACCTGCTCATATCAATGTAAGAGCAATTATTACGATGATGAAAGCAATTGCGAAAACGGCGGTTACGAATGTACACCTCTTGCCGAAGAAAATGGCCTTATTTGCTATAACCGCACCGGCTCACAAGACTGCCCGGATGGCAGCTCCACCACCGCCTGTACCCCGTCCGGAACCGGCTTTACCACTAATGAAAGCTCTAAACAAGTCGGCGATAACATCTGCTACACCTGCTCTTATTCCTGCGCTTCCGGCTGGAATCCGGGAACTTGCCCGAGCGGCAGAGAATGTTCCTCAATCAGCACGCCTGTCCAATGTTACAAAGATAACGGCTGCCCTGCCGGCAGCTATGAGAGCGAAAGCGCCTGCGAAGGAGCTAATCCTGGTTATACCTGCGTTGAAAACAGCACCGGTTCCGGCTGTTGGATAAAGAGCGACGCTTCAGACTGCCCGAGCGGCTATGATACCGATATTCAAACCCCCTCTAACTGCGGCATCGGCGGCGAACAAGGCTGGAAAGTTGAGTTCAACGGCCAGTCCGGCAACACTAAATGCGGCAAGTGTGTCGCCCAGCAATGCGGCACCGGCTCCACCACCGCCTGCCAGGACGGAACCTATACCCAAGCCTCCAGCAACACTGTTGACTACAACGGCAACACCCCCTGCTACACCTGCTCCTACGCCTGCAAGAGTAATTATTACAACGATGAAACTGCCTGCGAAAAAGGCGGTTACGAATGTACACCTCTTGCTGAAGAAAATGGCCTTATTTGCTATGACCGCACCGGCTCGGAAAATTGCCCGGCAGGCACTTCAGAAACCGCCTGCACTCCGACCGGCACCGGTTTTACCACCAGCCAATCTACCCAAACTGTTGGCGATAGAACTTGCTACACCTGCTCTTATTCCTGCGCCTCCGGTTGGAACCCGGGAACCTGCCCCGCCGGCAGAAGCTGCGACCAGATTAGCACGCCTATCCAGTGTTACAGGGACAACGGCTGCCCTGCCGGCAGCTATGAGAGCGAAAGCGCCTGCGAAGGAGCTAATCCTGGTTATACCTGCGTTGAAAACAGCACCGGTTCCGGCTGCTGGGAAAGAGGAACAGAATCCAAATGCCCGAGCGGCTATGACACCAAGTATCAAACCCCTGCTAACTGCGGTATCGGTGGCGAACAAGGCTGGAAAGTTGAGTTCAACGGCCAATCTGGCAACACCAAATGTGGCAAGTGTGTCCCCCTGCAATGCGATACCGGCACCACCACCGCCTGCCAGGACGGAACCTATACCAAAGCCACCAGCAACACTGTTGACTACAACGGCAACAGCCCCTGCTACACCTGCTCATATCAATGTAAGAGCAATTATTACGATGATGAAAGCAATTGCAAAAACGGCGGTTACGAATGTACACCTCTTGCTGAAGAAAATGGCCTTATTTGCTATAACCGCACCGGCTCACAAGACTGCCCTGCCGACCATCCGTATGACCATTGCCAGACCGGCACCGGCTACAACACTATGCATGATATGATTGAAGTCGGCTTTAAAGAATGTTACAGCTGCGAATACTCCTGCGTTCCATCTGCCGGCTGGAATCCGGGAACTTGCCCGAGCGGCAGAAGCTGCGACACGATTAACACGCCTATCCAATGTTATAAGGATAACGGCTGCCCTGCCGGCAGCTACGACAGCCAAAATGCCTGTGAAACCGCCAACCCCGGCTACACCTGCGTTGAAAACAGCAGCGGTTCCGGCTGTTGGATAAGGAGCGACGCTTCAGACTGCCCGAGCGGCTATACGGCAGGGCTCGCCAACTGTAACAGCAAAACTCATCCAAACGGCTGGACATACTCTTCTAATGGTGTATCCGGAGGCCAGGTTTGCGGCAAATGCGAAGCCAAAACATGCGCATCAGGTACAACAAGCTGCACAGCGGCAAATGAACATTTCGTATTAAAAGAAACGCCAAACGGCAACTACGCCGGCGACAGCACTTGTTATACCTGTTCCTACGCCTGTGACAGCAGCGCTTACGATACAGAAGCTGAATGCACTTTCAACGGCGGTTACGAATGTACGTCAACAAGCCAAGGCGATACAACCTGCTGGGTCAGAGGCAACCCGAACAAATGCCCAAGCGATAGCTATACAGACTGTTCAACTCTTGGCGGAACCTACACCACTGCCATAAAGGGTTCTGTAGTCGGATATGCCGGAACTCAAGCGTGCTACGAATGCACGTACCAGTGTAAATCCGAATATTACAGCTCCGAATCCGAATGCGCCGGCAATAATATTTATGAATGTACAGGGCATCAGGATTCTGGCAGCAATATAACCTGCTACGAACGTACAGGTTGTTTAGGAAATGGCGAAATTTTCTCCAACCAAACCTGCACTTGTGATGGTCGCTATACGCTGTCATCATGCCCCGCGCACGGAATTTGCGACCAATGCCGCAACAGTTACAGCCTGGAGAGTTGTGAAGGCAATTATAAACCAAATGGAAGCCGCACCGAATGTATTTCAAACGGCGGTTCAGGAGAAATGTCCATAACCACGCCGTTATCAATCAAGAACACGCGTGCGATAGAGATAGAGAGCAGCGGCAGCGAAGACATATACGGCTTAAAGAGCAGCGCCGACATAACCAACGCGGTAGATGAAGCAACCGGTTCGGCAGGCTCTGTCAACATTGAGCACAAAGGCACCGGCGCCGCCTACGGCATTTACGCCGCCGTGCCCGAAACATCAGACGCCACTGGCGAAACCACAGATAACGCCGGGCCTTCCGGAAAGCTGGATATATCTTCCGGCGCCATCGGCTCGCTCACGCCCCCGACGGCCGGAACCGTTATCAATGAAGCCGGAGCTTCCGTCAACATCCACAGCCACAACGGCGGAGACGCCTACGGCATTTATGCCGGAACCGGCGGCACCGTCATTAACAGCGGCTCCGTCAACATTACCGGCAATGCCGAAAACGCTTACGGCATCTACGGCGAAGGCCAAAACA
>CALXTP010000068.1 GCA_944391435.1 uncultured Alphaproteobacteria bacterium
GCGTGGATTTTAAGGCGGCGGATATGAAATTGCCGGCCGGTTGCCGTGCCGAGGTTAACGGCGAAACGATAGAAAAGCCGAAAGCCGAACGCCCGAAACGGGATTGGCAGGCGACAGCCATAAAACGCCGCGCTTTTGACACCCGGCGCGAAAGAGCGTAAGGCGCTCAACAAGAACGGAGGTAACGGCGGAGCCTTAAAGGTTCCGCCTTTTGTTATGCGGGAGAAGACAGGGGTAAAAAAGAAGCGGGGGTTCATGATGAACCGCCGCTTCTTGTTTTTTTAGAAATGTCTTACATTTGTGATTTTTCCCTCAGTCTGTCATAGAGCTTTTGAGCTTCTTTGCAGAGTTTCCAGTTCCTGACGTATTCCAGCAAAATTTCTGCGGCTTTGTCGTTTCCCAAGCTGAAGACCCGGATTTGAACATCAGGGGATAGCGACCAGTGTTTGACGTATTCCAGCAGAATTTTTGCGGCTTTGTCAGCGAGCAAATCAAAGATTTTCTTTTGGGATGCTACGCAAAGGTAGTGGTCTTGTTTGATATATTCCAGTAAAATCTTTACGGCTTCGTCCGCGGGCATGTCAAAGATTTTAAGTTCAGCTTCCTTGCAAAGAGCGTGGTACTTGATATACTCAAGCAGAATTTCTACGGCATTGTTTAAGCTGAAGAATTTGATCTGGGTTTCATCCTTGAATGAGCTGCCTTTTTTGACACATTCCAGCAGAATTTCTTCCCGGTTTTTTAACTTAAAGAGTTCAAGTTCATCTTCTTCGTCAAACCAGATTCGCTGCGTACATTCAACCAGAATGTCCGTGACGTTCTCTGAGCTGAAGACTTTGCGCATGGCTTCAAAACAGAGGGGGCGGTGTTGGACGTATGTCAGCAGAATTTCTCTCCAATTTTCAAGAGTAAGGATTTTGACTTGCGTTTCATTGTCAATCTTTACACCGTCTCTGATGAGCTCCAAGATAACTTTGCCGGCGTTGGGTTGGCTCAGCATTTCTTTTGTGATTACTTTTGTTTTTCTCATAATTGTTTGTTTTTAATAGAAACATAATAATTTGTTTTTCTGCGGGTATTTATAATGAGAATTTAGAATAAAGGCAAGAAATTTTTTGCGGGATTAAAGACAGAGGGATAGTGGGAAAAAAGGGAGCTGAGGGGAAAAGCGAAGAGAAGGTAGGGAAAGTGACATTTATTGCGAAAATGACAATGTTATTTGCGATTCGGAAAAGCGCCTTGCCATTTAAAAAGTTAAAATCAAGTTAAAACGCGCAAGAAAATAAAAAAAATGTTGAAAAATTATTTTATCGGCGCTATACTCCGCACGACTTTAAAAAGATATGAATTTGTAATTACAAAATTATTTTACTTTTTACAGACGATGTGAGTTAACCCTTTGGAAATAATGCTTTTTCCGGGGAGCTTGCGGACTCTGGATATACAGATTAACTTGATTTTTTCGTATAACCTTCTGCGGTCGGGGTTGAAAAAGGCTTTAAAATCGGCAGAATCCGGAACGGAGAGCGCGAAAAAACAGCGAATCGCATAGATAAAGAACAGCTGCAGCAGCGAACGGGCGGCCCGACATATACAAGGAAAATCCGGGAGACGAGAGCGGAAGCTTGGTCTTAGCGGGAACCGGGAGACAGAGCAGGAGCTTGGTCTTAGCGGGAGCCGGAAGACGAGAGCGGGAGCTTAGTCTTAGCGGGAACCGGAAGACGAGGGCGAGAGCTTGGTCTTAGCGGGAAACCGGAAGACGAGAGCGGGAGCTTGGTCTTAGCGGGAGCCGGGAGATGAGAGCGGGAGCTTGGTCTTAGCGGGAACCGGAAGACGAGAGCCGGGGCAGGCTGACGAGCCGATAAATGCTGCAGGATAAAGCGGCCGGCGGAAGCGGCGGATAAAAATATGCGGGGCGCGGTTTGGCGCAGACGGGACGGGAAAGCGGCGGAGAGGCGGTTTTCATAAGTATTGTCGCAGAATCTAACCAGTAAGGATTAAATAAGATGACAGAATCTTATACGGGCAAGAAGCGTGTAAGAAAAAATTTCGGGCGGATTGATGCAGTCATTGATATGCCCAACCTGATTGAAGTTCAGACCGGTTCGTACAACAGCTTTATCAACAATGTTGATATGTACGGCAACCATTGCGAATTCGGTTTGGAAGAAGTTTTCAAATCCATTTTCCCCATTCGCGATTTTGCCGGCAACGGCCTGTTGGAGTTTGTCAAATACGAACTGGCACAGCCGAAGTATGACGTTGATGAATGCATGCGCCGCGATTTGACGTATGCGGCTCCGGTAAAAGTAACGCTGCGCCTGACGGTGTTTGACGTTGACGAGGCAACCGGCGCCAAATCCATCCACGACAGCAAAGAGCAGGAAGTCTTTATGGGCGATATTCCGCTGATGACCGAAAAAGGCACGTTTATCGTCAACGGCACCGAGCGTGTGGTCGTTTCTCAGATGCACAGAAGCCCGGGCGTCTTTTTTGACGATGACAAAGGCAAAACCGTCGCTTCCGGCAAAAAGCTGTTTGCCGCACGCATTATTCCTTACCGCGGTTCGTGGCTTGATTTTGAATTTGATGCCAAAGACCTGGTGTATGCCCGTATTGACCGCCGCAGAAAATTGCCGGTTACGACAATCTTTTATGCCCTCTATTCCAAAGAAACAGAAGAAAAAATGGCCAAGCTCAAGAAAGGCGAGCATTTGGATCCGTCCGAAATTACCGGTATGAGCAAAGAGGAAATCCTTTCCTATTTCTATGATATTGACCATGTTGAAAAATGCAAAAAAGGCTGGAAGGCCGCTTTTAATCCGGAACGCGTCAAAGGTGTCAAATTCGGATTTGACCTGGTTGATGCCGATACCAACAAAGTTGTGTGGGAAAAGGACAAAAAGCTGACGGCCCGTTCGGCGCAGAAACTGGTTGAGCAGGGCTTGAAGAGCTTTCTTATCAGCGACAACTTCCTCTATGGCAAGTTTTTGGCCAAGGCGCTGGTGGTGGCGAAAACAGGCGAAGTTATTGCCGATGCCGGGGCAGAGCTGAACGAGGAATTGCTGGCGCAAATCAACGACGCCAAAATCAAAGAGCTGGATTTGCTCTATATTGACAATGTAAATGTCGGGCCTTATATCCGCAACACGCTGGAAGCCGACCGCAATACCAACCGCGAAGAGGCGCTGGCCGATATCTTTAAGGTTATGCGCCCGGGCGAGCCGGTTACGCTGGAAGCATCGGAAGCAATCTTCAAAATGCTGTTCTTTGATGCGGACAGATACGACCTGTCTTCGGTTGGCCGCGTCAAGATGAATTCCGCTTTGGACATCCCGTTCTCGGAAGCGCCGGATACGATGAAAATTTTGCGTAAGGACGATATCCTGCGCGTGGTTAAGCATATGGTCGGGCTGCGCGACGGCAAAGGCGAAGTTGACGATATTGACCACTTGGGCAACCGCCGTGTCCGTTCCGTCGGCGAATTGATGGAAAACCAATATCGCATGGGACTGCTCAGAATGGAGCGTGCCATCCGCGAAAAGATGAGTTCCGAAGTTCTGACGAACGTCAAGCCGCAGGATTTGGTCAACGCCAAGCCGATTGCAGCGGTTATCCGCGAGTTCTTCGGCTCTTCGCAGCTGTCGCAATTTATGGATCAGGACAACCCGTTGTCCGAGCTGACGCACAAACGCCGTCTGTCGGCATTGGGACCGGGGGGACTTTCCCGCGACCGCGCCGGCTTTGAAGTCCGCGACGTGCATCCGACCCACTACGGGCGTATCTGCCCGATTGAAACGCCGGAAGGCCCGAACATCGGCTTGATTAACGCTTTGTCCACATACGCGCGCATTAACAGATACGGCTTTATTGAATGTCCGTACCGCAAAGTGGTTGACGGCGTGGTTACCAGCGATGTCGTTTATCTTTCGGCCGATGAAGAATCAAAATACATTATGGCGGAGGCCAATGCCAAAGTTGATGACAACGGGCATTTTGAAGATGATTTGATTACCTGCCGCAAGGCCGGCGAAGTTATTTTTGCCAAACCGGAAGAAATCAACTTTATTGACGTTTCTCCGAAACAGCTGGTTTCAGTGGCGGCGGCTTTGATTCCGTTTTTGGAAAACGATGACGCGAACCGCGCTTTGATGGGTTCTAACATGCAACGCCAAGGCGTGCCGCTTATCCGTACCGAGGCGCCGCTGGTCGGCACCGGTATTGAGGCCAGGGTGGCTAAAGATTCCGGCGCGACGCTGGTGGCCAAATATGACGGCGAAGTGGTGGCCGTAGATGCCAACCGCATCGTTATCCGCAGCCATGACAACAACAACGTGGGCGATATGGGTGTTGAAATCTACCGCCTGTCCAAATTCCGCCGTTCCAACAAAGATACCTGCATTAACCAAATCCCGATTGTCAAAGTCGGCGATCAAATCCATGCCGGCGACATCATTGCCGACGGGCCGTCTACCGATATGGGCGAGCTGGCTTTGGGCAAAAACGTGCTGGTGGCATTTATGCCGTGGAACGGTTTGAACTACGAAGATGCGATTTTGCTGTCAGAACGCATTTCCCGCGATGATGTTTTGACATCGCTGCATATTGAAGAATTTGAAGTTATGGCACGCGATACGAAGCTCGGACAGGAAGAAATTACCCGCGATATTCCGAACGTCGGCGAAGACGCGCTGAGAAACCTTGACGAATCCGGCATTATCTATATCGGTGCCGAAGTCAAGGCCGGCGATATCCTGGTCGGCAAGGTTACGCCGAAAGGCGAAAGCGTGGTAACGCCGGAAGAAAAACTGCTGCGCGCCATCTTCGGCGAGAAGGCCAGCGATGTCCGCGATACGTCTTTGCGCGCCCAGCCGGGCATTGAGGGCGTGGTGGTTGATGTCCAGGTGTTTAACCGCCGCGGCGTGGAAAAAGACGAACGGTCGCTGGCGATTGAACAGGCGGAAATCTCCAAGCTTGCCAAAGATCGCGACGACGAAATGAACATCGTGCGCAAGAGCTATAACCAACGCCTGAAAGAAATGCTTTTGGGGCAGACGGTGGTTGATGCGCCGAAGGGCATTGCCAAAAAGCTCGTTTTGACCGAAGAAGTGTTGAAGAACATTCCGGAATACCAGCTCGTCAAAATCGTTATCAAAGACGAAGATTTGATGAGCAAAATTGAAGAATTTACCAACGCATTTAACGCAAGGCTGGAACGCGTCCAGGCGCACTTTGAACAAAAAGTTGAAGAAGTGCAGCGCGGCGATGATTTGCTGCCGGGTGTGTTGAAGCAGGTGAAAGTCTTTATTGCCACCAAGCGTAAGATGCAAACCGGCGATAAGATGGCCGGACGCCACGGTAACAAAGGTACGGTTTCACGCGTGCTGCCGCTGGAGGATATGCCGTATATGGAAGACGGTACCCCGGTTGACATCGTGTTGAACCCGCTCGGCGTGCCTTCCCGTATGAACGTTGGGCAAATTTTGGAAACCCACCTCGGGTGGGCAGCCAAAGAGCTCGGCAAGCAGTTGAACGAGATGTGCGAACAGTATAAACGCGGCGAAAAAACGATTGACGAACTCAACGGCAAACTCAGGGAAATTTACGGCGATAAGCAGTATGAGAAAGAAATTGGAACGCTTTCCGAACCTGAAAAGCTGGAGATGATCGGCAACCTTAAAAACGGTATTCCGATGGCAACGCCGGTTTTTGACGGCGCTAACGGCGATGATATCAACCGGATGCTGGAAATGGCAGGATTGCCGACGTCCGGGCAGATTGACCTTTATGACGGCCGTACCGGCGAGAAATTTGACCGCAAGGTAACGGTCGGCATTATCTATATGATTAAGCTGCACCACATTGTTGACGAAAAGATGCACGCCCGTTCGGTCGGCCCGTACAGCCTGGTTACGCAGCAGCCTCTGGGCGGTAAGGCGCAGTTCGGCGGACAACGTTTCGGTGAAATGGAAGTGTGGGCGCTGGAAGCTTACGGCGCGGCTTATACGCTGCAGGAAATGCTGACGGTCAAGTCTGATGACGTTAACGGCAGAACCAAGGTTTATGAGGCGATTGTCCGCGGCGAAGACAGCTTTGAGTCCGGCGTGCCGGAGAGCTTTAGAGTTTTGGTCAATGAAATCAAATCGTTGTGCCTTAATGTTGAAATGTTGAACGAAGAACAAGCCTAAGAGAGATAAAGGAGTTTTTTACAGATGAACGATATTATGAATTTTTTTGGTCAGCAGGCTGTCTCCGAGTCTTTTGATGAAATCAAAATCTCCATTGCCTCTCCTGAGCAAATCCGTTCATGGTCGTACGGCGAAGTCAAAAAGCCGGAAACCATTAACTACCGCACTTTTAAGCCGGAACGCGACGGCCTCTTCTGCGCCCGCATTTTCGGCCCGATTAAAGATTATGAATGCTTGTGCGGCAAATACAAAAGAATGAAATACCGCGGTATCGTGTGCGAAAAATGCGGCGTGGAAGTTACCCTTTCCAAAGTCCGCCGCGAACGTATGGGGCATATTGAATTGGCAGCGCCGGTTGCGCATATCTGGTTCTTGAAGTCCCTGCCGAGCCGTATTTCCATGATAAGCGATATCCCGATGAAACAGCTGGAGCGCGTGCTCTATTTTGAGAGCTATATCGTGATTGAACCGGGTTTGACCGATTTGAAACAATATCAGCTGTTGACAGAAGACGAATATCAGGAAAAACTGGACGAGTTCGGCGAAGATGCGTTTAAAGCCGGTATCGGCGCGGAAGCGATTAAAGAAATCCTGGCCAATATTGATTTGGAGGCCGAACGCAAGGCTTTGCGCGAAGAATTGAGCGATTCCGTTTCGGAGGCCAAGCGCAAAAAGGTGGTCAAGCGCCTGAAAATTATTGAGGCGTTTATTGACTCCAATACCAAGCCGGAATGGATGATTTTGGACGTGCTGCCGGTTATTCCGCCGGAGCTGCGCCCGCTGGTTCCGCTGGACGGCGGCCGCTTTGCGACTTCCGATTTGAACGACCTCTACCGCCGTGTGATTAACCGCAACAACCGTTTGAAGAGATTGATTGAACTGCACGCGCCGGATATTATTATCCGCAACGAAAAACGTATGTTGCAGGAATCTGTTGACGCGCTGTTTGATAACGGGCGCCGCGCCAGAGCGATTACCGGCACCAACAAACGGCCGCTGAAATCGCTGTCCGATATGCTCAAAGGCAAGCAGGGGCGGTTCCGGCAAAACCTTTTGGGTAAACGCGTGGACTACTCCGGACGTTCGGTTATTACGGTCGGCCCGCAGCTCAAACTGCACCAGTGCGGCCTGCCGAAGAAAATGGCGCTGGAATTGTTTAAGCCGTTTGTGTATGCCAAACTGGAACTTTACGGCCTGGCGACGACCATTAAGGCGGCCAAGAGAATGGTGGAAAAAGAACGTGTTGAAGTTTGGGATATCCTGGAAGAAGTTATCCGCGAACACCCTGTTTTGCTTAACCGCGCACCGACGCTGCACCGTCTGGGCATCCAGGCGTTTGAGCCGGTTTTGGTTGAAGGAAAAGCCATCCACCTGCATCCGCTGGTTTGTACCGCGTTTAACGCCGACTTTGACGGCGACCAAATGGCGGTTCACGTGCCGCTTTCCATTGAGGCACAGTTGGAAGCCCGCGTGTTGATGATGTCTACCAACAATATTCTGGCACCTGCCTCCGGCAAGCCGATTATTGTTCCGTCGCAAGATATGGTTTTGGGTATCTACTACCTGTCATACGAGGCGGAAGGTGTCAAAGGCGAATACAAGAAACATGAAGACGGTACCGAAGAAGGCGTGTTTGCAGATGTTAACGAGGTTATGCTTGCGCTTAATGCCAAAACGGTTGACCTGCATGCCAAAATCAAATGCCGCATGAATTATGTCAACGACCAGGGCAAGCGCGTTTACGGCCTGTTGGAAACGACACCGGGGCGCATTATCATTTCCGACATCCTGCCGGATAATGAGAAAATCTCCATTTCGCTCGTCAACCGCCTGTTGCGCAAAAAAGAAATCGGCGAAATCATTGATACGGTTTACCGTTATTGCGGACAGAAAGAAACCTGCATCATGGTGGACAAGATTATGACGCTCGGTTTTGAAAATGCCTGCAAGGCCGGTATTTCGTTTGGTAAAGACGACCTTATCGTGCCGCCGACAAAGAAACAGCTGATTGAAGAAACTTCAGAGCAGGTTAAGGAATTTGAACAGCAGTATCAAAACGGCTTGATTACCAAGGGCGAAAAATATAACAAAGTTATTGATATCTGGGCGGCCTGCAACTATAAGCTGACCGAAGAGATGATGAAGGGAATTTCCCAGATTGACCACGGGTATATGAACTCCGTGTTCATGATGGCGGATTCCGGCGCGCGCGGTTCAAAAGACCAAATGAGACAGCTGGCCGGTATGCGCGGTTTGATGACCAAGCCGAACGGGCAGATTATTGAACAGCCGATTATTTCCAACTTTAAAGAAGGTCTGACGGTGTCGGAATACTTCAGCTCTACGCACAGTGCGCGCAAAGGCTTGTCCGATACGGCTCTGAAGACTGCAAACTCCGGTTATCTGACCCGCCGTTTGGTTGATGTGGCGCAAGATGTGGTTATTACCGAAACAAACTGCGGCACCGAGCGCGGCATTATCGTCCGTCCGGTGGTTGACGGTGGAAACGTTATCGCTTCTATCGGCGAGCGCATCCTCGGACGTACGGCGGCGGAAGATATCCGCAATCCGGAAAAGCCGGACGAGATTTTAGTTGAAAAAGGCAAGCTGATTGACGAAAACGATGTTGATTTGGTGGAGAAAGCGGGCGTTGAACAGGTTAAAATCCGTTCTGTCTTGACCTGCGAAAGCGAGCACGGCGTCTGCGCGGCCTGTTACGGGCGCGACCTGGCGCGCGGTACGCCGGTCAATGTCGGTGAGGCGGTCGGCGTTATTGCAGCACAGTCCATCGGCGAGCCCGGTACGCAGCTGACGATGAGAACGTTCCACGTCGGCGGCGCGGCGTCGCTGTCTGCCGAGCAGGCTTCGGTTGAAGTTCCGTTTGCCGGTATTTTGAAACTGGATAATATGCATACGGTTACCAATTTCGAAGGCAATCCGATTGTTTTGGCGCGCAACTGCAACATCATTATTACCGATGCACAGGGACGCGAGAAATCCCGCCACAGAATTCCGTATGGTACCAAACTGTTGGCGCCGCTCGGTTCGGAAGTTGAAAAAGGCCAGAAAGTGGCCGAGTGGGATCCGTTTACCACCCCGATTATTTCCGAAAAAGGCGGTGTTGCCGAGCTGGTTGACTTGATTTCCGGCGTTTCCGTCCGCGAAACCCAAGATGAAACGACCGGTATTGCTTCCAAAGTGGTTACGGACTGGCGCGGCGGCGCAAATGCCCATGCCAACCTGCGGCCGTCTATCGTGTTGAAAGATGCCAAGGGCAAGCCGGTAACGCTTGATAACGGACACGAGGTCCGCTACTATCTGCCGGTTGATGCGGTGTTGGCGATTGACAACGGTTCGGACGTTAAACCGGGCGATATTATCGCGCGTATTCCGAGAGAGAGCCTGAAATCGCAAGATATTACCGGCGGTCTGCCGCGCGTGGCCGAGCTGTTTGAAGCCCGCCGCCCGAAAGACCCGGCGATTATCTCCGACGTTGACGGCGTGGTTGAATTCGGAAAAGACTATAAATCCAAACAGCGGATTGTGGTGCGGACCGAAGACGATAAGGAATATGAATATCTGGTTCCGAAAGGAAAACGCCTGGCAGTCCAAGACGGCGATATGGTCAAGAAAGGCGATATGCTGGTTGAAGGCACGCTGGCGCCGCATGATATTTTGCGTGTTCTCGGCGTTGAAAAACTGGCCGAATATCTGGTTAAAGAAGTCCAAGACGTTTATCGTGCACAAGGCGTGAAAATCAGCGATAAACATATTGAAGTTATCGTTTCCCAGATGTTGAGGAAAGTGGAAGTTACCGAACCGGGCGATACGACATTCCTGGTGGGCGAGCAGATTGATGCCGACGAGTTTGAGGCTGTTAATGCCAGAACGGAACAAGAAGGCGGACGCCCGGCAACTTCTACGCCGGTTCTGCTTGGTATCACCAAGGCTTCGTTGCAGACCAAGTCGTTTATCTCGGCGGCATCCTTCCAAGAGACGACCCGTGTTCTGACCGAAGCGGCGGTTGAAGGCAAGGTTGACCACTTGACCGGATTGAAAGAAAACGTTATTGTCGGACGTTTGGTTCCGGCCGGTACGGGCAGCGTGCTGCGTTCGCTCAGAAGAGTTGCGGTTCAAAATGACCGGGCGATTGAGCAGATGAGAGCCGAAGAAGCCCAGGCGGCGCTGGAGCATAAACAGGCGGCCGAAAACGAGGCTGAGGCCGTGGAGGCGACACCGGCCGAATAAGCCGGCAGCAAGCTACGGGTTTGAGCAAAAGGGGAGCGTTGTTTTGCGACGCTCTCTTTTTTTGTGTTTGAAAACAAAAGTGGGCAGAAAGGGCAATGAGAGGAGAGGGGGAGGGAGCGATGATGCTATGGGCAGGTGAGCAGTTTGTTTTATCGGGGTGGCGGCGGGGCTAGGGGGAAATGGGGCGGAGAGAGGCGTAGCGATGATGTGTCAGATGGTGCAGCGTCGGGGGAAGAGGGCGTGATGGTGCAGCGTCGGGGAAAGGTGCGGATTTGTTTTAGTGTTGCGCGGGGAAAGAGGGCGGCTTGTTTTAGCGGGGTGGCGGGTGGTGTCAATGGAGGAGCAAAAAGTAACGGGAAACAAGGGGCTTTTTTGCTGCCTGTCTTTAGGGGGAAAAAAATTGTTGCATCAGGCTGAAAAATGTGATAAAATGCTTTTTGTAAATTATAAGGGTATGTCTATTATTGGGAAGTTTTTCATAATTTGTTTTTTCGGGGTTTTTCTTCGTGGCAGGTTATGCAGAATTTTTTGTAATGGGATATTCTTTATTTTACAAAAGATTGTTTAACTTTGAAGCTGTGTCCGTGCGGTGCGGTTTCACGAAGGATTAGGGAAAGGCCCGAACCTCGTTAAAAAAACAAAAAATTATGAAAAATATTTTATTTTGGGTCGGCTTATGTCTTTTTGCCATTTTCACTTTTTGTGTAATCAGTCAAGGCGTGGCAAACGGCGTGTTGGCAGATTATAAATCACTAATATGTGCCGTATATGTGTTAGGCGGATGCATCTTTGCGGTGGCATATTTTACTTTGGCCATGGCCAGAAGAGGAGATTATCGCTTTTGGGGAATACCGGTTTTGTTTATCGGGTTCCATCTTGCGATATGCTCAGGGATTTGCCAAAATTTTTTGATGCGAGTTCTGGCGATATGTTTTCTGCTAACAGTCGTCATCAGAAGTGTGGTCGGCTGTATTAAAGGAAAATAACGGGGTGCGAAAGTATCCCGTTATTTTTGTTTGAGAAAAAGTTGTTGCGCGGAGCTTAAAAATATGGTATGATGTTATTTGTAAATATAAGGGTATGTCTATTATTGGGAAGTTTTTCATAATTTGTTTTTTTCGGGGTTTTTCTTCGTGACGGGTTATGCAAAATTTTTTGTAACGGGCTATTCCTTGTTTTGCAAAAAATTGTCTAACTTTGAAACTGTGTCCGTGCGGCACCGTTTCACGAAGGATTAGGAAAAAGGATTCGAACCTCGTTAAAAAAAAGAAAAGTTATGAAGAAATTTAGTTTTAACCGGCGGAAATTTTTTAGCGGAATGCGCAAAAATTCCGGCATGGCGTTGGCGATTATTGCCGTGTTGACGATTGGTCTGGGCGTGATATTAAAAAGTATGGATATCGCGGTTGAGCTATTGCTGGAAGAGGCTGCGGTTGCAGGGATTTGGTTCCTGTTCCTGTTTACTTTGGAGCAGGCGCTAAATACCGAAAACGCGGCCGATGAGCGGCGGCTGATGAAATGGTTTGCCATTTGTGTCGGCGGCATTGTTGTCGGATGTCCGGCGGTGCTGCTGCATATGCCTTTGTTGGCGGGAATTGGCAGTTTGGCTTTTCTCGGCGGCGGGGCGGCGATGATTTTCCTGGTTGTCCGCGATATTGCGTCGGATATGCTGGGATTTAACCGACGGTAAAAAAGTAACGGGATACAAGAGGGTGCTCTTGCGTCCCGTTATTTTTTTGGGCCGTTATGCCGGGCGGCGTATCAGGCGAAGTATTCGCGCAGATAGGCCGGCAGGTCGGCAGTGGCAATGCGGATTTGCTCCATCGTGTCACGGTCGCGCAGGGTGACGGTTTCCGGCTGCTGTTCCAGGGTTTCAAAATCCACGGTCAGGCACAGCGGGGTGCCGACTTCGTCATGGCGGCGGTAAGCTTTGCCGATGTTGCCGGTGTTTTCCAATGCGACGCGGCCGATGCCGAGCTTCATCAGCTTTTGTTTCAGCTCATGGCATTTGGCCATAATCTCGGGGCTGTTTTTCTTTAAGGGTACAATCGCAATCTTTATCGGCGCAAGGTGCTTCTTTAACTTCAGCACGATGCGGGAGTTGCCTTCGCCCAGGTCTTCTTCGGTATAAGCCTCGGTCAAAATTGCCAGCACGGCACGGTCAATGCCCATGGACGGCTCAATCACGAACGGGATAATCCACTTGTTGTTTTCTTCGTCGCGAACGCAGAGCTTGGTCGTGGATTCCGGGTTTTTATGGCAATGCGCTTCCAGGTTAAATTCTTCCTGGCTCTTGGTGTGGTTACCGAGGTCATAGTCGCGGCGGTTGGCAATGCCCTCCAGCTCTTCAACTCCGTGCGGGAAAGCATATTCTATATCCGAGCAGGCTTTGGCGTAGTGCGCGAGCTCGTCGGGCTTCTGGTCATAAACACGGAAACGGTCGCGCGGCAGTCCTTGCGCCACCCACCAGTCTATGCGTGCCTGTTTCCAGTATTCGTGCCACTTTTCATCTTCGCCGGGTTTGACGAAAAATTCCAGCTCCGCCTGTTCAAACTCGCGGACGCGGAAGATGAAGTTTTTTGGCGTGATTTCGTTGCGGAATGACTTGCCAATTTGGGCGATGCCGAATGGCAGCTTGCGCGATGTGGAATCTACCACGTTTTTAAACTGGGTGAAAATCGCCTGCGCCGTTTCAGGACGCAGGTAGGCAATGTTGTCTTCATCCACGACGGGGCCGACGGTGGTCTTGAACATCAGGTTGAACGGGCGCGGCTCGGTCAGGTCGGTGGAGCCGCAGTTCGGGCATTTGCCGTCGGTCAGGTGGTCGGCGCGGAAACGGCCTTTGCATTTGCGGCAGTCTACCATCGGGTCGGAGAACGTGTCTTCATGCCCGGAATAGTGCAGCACCTTGCGGTTGGTCAGAATCGCGGCGTCCAGCCCTTCCACGTCGTCGCGCTCATAAACCATCGCGCGCCACCATGCGGCTTTGATGTTGTTTTTTAATTCCACACCGAGCGGGCCGTAATCATAAACGCCCTGCAGGCCGCCGTAAATATCCGAATTTTGAAAAATAAAACCTC
>CALXTP010000069.1 GCA_944391435.1 uncultured Alphaproteobacteria bacterium
AAATGCTGCCGGTGGCGTCGTCTTTTAAGTCTACAATCTCCAGCTCGCCGGTCTGCTGCTTGCCGGAAAGCAAGCCGCGGGCAACGGTGAACTGCATTGTCCCTCCCTCAAGATTGGCCGAGTTGACAACCAGTTTGCCGCCCTTGTAATCGCTGCTGCCGGCATCAACATCGCTAATCGCCAAATTCAGCTGCCCTTTTAAGGTGAAGCCATCAAGTTCTACCGTTTTGGCGCCGATATCCAGCGTGGCGCCGCTATTGACCGCAACATCCTGCGTAGCGGCAAAACCGCCGGTGGCGCCGAGGGTTACAGCGCCGCTGATGCTGGTGGTTCCGGCGCCGTCAATCGTTTTATCAAGCGTCGCTTCAGCGTCGGTTAAATTAAGTATGCCGTCGTTGGCGATCTTGCCGGTAATACCGGAGAGCGCCGTGGTCGCGGTCGCATTTTCCTTGTTGACCAGGCCGGCGATGGTGCCGGTATTCTTAAACGTGCCGGCGTTGGTAACGTTGCCTGCGGTGCCGGTATTGTTTAAGATGCCAGAGTTGGCGATATTGGCAAGACTGCCGTTGTTGGCAAACGTGCTGCCGGAAGAAACCGTCACATCCCCCGTTATGCTGCCGCTTTCGGCATTCGTAAAGGCGCCCGCCGTGTACAGAGCCGCCGAGATGGTACCGCTGTTTGAAGACCCGTCTTCAGCCGCGATGGTGCCGCCGGTTATCTTGCCGGTATTCGTGAGCTTGCCACTGACGGTGCCGTTGTTGATAGTGCCGTTGTTGGCTATCGTGCCGCTGACATCGCTGCCGTTAATCGTGCCGGCGTTGGCAATGGTGCCGCTGACGGTGCCGTTGTTGATAGTGCCGTTGTTGGCTATTGTGCCGCTCAAAGTGCCGTTCTCATTGTTAACGGTTGCCTCATCGCCGATTTGCAGTTTATTCGCATCCAGCGTGCCGCTGTTGGTTACGGTTCCGTTTGCAGCGATGTTGATTGTTCCCTGCTCAATCTTGCCGCTGTTGGTTATATTGCCGGTGATGTTGAGTGTCCCCTCGCCTGCAATAGCGCTGGTATTGGTGCCATCGGTGAAGGTCAAGGTGCCGGCGTTGGTTATGCCGTTTCTGATATCAAGATTATCCGCGGAACCTTTCAATTCGGCGCCGGAAGCAATATTCAAATTGCCCTGGGTTATCGTGTTGACAGCCTCGGTGACGCCGTCCGTAATCGTGGTGGTGCCGGTGCCGGTGATGCCGCCCTCAATGATGTTGCTGCCGGAAAGTTCCAGCTCGCCATTGTTGGCAACATCGGTGCCGTTGTCTTTAAACGTTACGTTGTCAAGGTTCAATGTGCCCTCGTTGGACAGAGCTGTTTCGTTATTTTCAAAAACCGTATCGGTAACGTTCAACTTGCCGCTCTCATTCACGGCAAAGGCCGTGTTAAAGTTGGCGACCGTCCCCTCACTCCCGTTGACATTCAGGGTAAAGCCGTCGGCGACCGTGATACCGTCATTGTCATTGTCATTGTCATTGCCATTGCCGGACAAGGTATGGCCGTTCATATTGAGATTCAGCTCTGTGATACCGTTGTTGCGGTTGGTGGTGCCGATAGCCTCATCGTCATAAGACGTTTCATCGCGGGTCATGGAATAGGTATTGGCGACATCTGCCTCCTCTTCCCCTTTGATGAATTCGGACAAGCCGGCGGTCGTCTTGTTAATTGTTGCTTCCACGGCGCCGTCAATCGTATCATGGACTTTGAACTCATACAGGTAATCGCTGGTCATTGTTGCCATATTTTCAGCCAATTCCAGAGTTACGCCTGAAGCCCCGTCACCGGTGATAACGTTCATCACTTTGGAAACGGTTTCATCCGGATTTTCGGAAACATGATCGGCAAAAATATTGATTGAATCAATTTTTACGGTTGTCCCTTCGCCTGCCGCATCTATGTTTAAGCTGTCCGACTTACCATTGTTATCACTCAAGTCGCCGTCAATCTTAATGGTGCCGGTGCCCGTCAATTTGCCGATGTTGTGTTCGGTGGATTTATCGTCGTTATCCGTATTTTCTTTGCTCAAGTCAAGCGTGCCTTTGTTCATATTGAGCGTGCCATCAATACCGGCACCGGATTCAAAAGCCAGTTCGCCGTTGATTTTGGTGGTTCCGTCGCCGAAAACGTCCTTACCCAGCGTGCCGGAGAGGTTCAAGGTACCACCGGCGTTATTGGCAATCGTGCCCTTCAGATTCTCCGCGGCGGAGGTTAAGGTGCCGCTGTTAGTAACATCGCCGGAAATATCGGCGCTGTTGGTCAGATTTCCGGTATTGGCGGATATGGTTACATCCTGTTCAATCTTGGCGGTGTTGGTAACCGTGCCGGAAATGGTGGTTGTGCCACTGCCGGATACAGCATTATTGTTGGTGCCGCCGGTGAAGGTCAAGGTGCCGTTGTTTTGAATGGCAGCGTCGTCGCCAGTTAATGTAATCAAATTGGCGTCGGTGGTCAGGCCGGCATTTTGCGCTATTGACAGTCCGTTCTGAGTGATTGAACCTGTATTTTCAACAGTACCACTCTGAATTGTGGTGTTACCTGCGCCTGTAATTGCACCGGAATTTGCTGTTGCACCATTAAATACCAGATTGCCGGTATTATTTACGGCATTGCCGTTATTGCCACCGGTGAAGGTCAAGGTGCCGGCGTTATCAATACCCTCATTAATATCCAACAGGCCGGCGCCGGTGGTCAGGCTGCCGTCCTTCTCGGCAATCTCCAGTTTGCCTTGCTCAATCTCGGCTTTGTTAACCACCTCGCCGTTGATGTTCAGCATACCGGTACCGGAAACTTTGTTGCCGTTATTGCCGCCGGTGAAGGTCAAGGTGCCGCTGTTGGTTATGCCGTTGGCAATCGTCAGTTTACCCGCATTGGTGGTCAGGCTGCCGTCCTTCTCGGCAATCGTCAGGCTGCCTTGCTCAATCTTAGCTTCGTTGTTTACCGTGCCGGAAATGGTGGTTGTGCCACTGCCGGATACGGCATTATTGTTGGTGCCGCCGGTGAAAGTCAAGGTGCCGGCGTTATCAATACCCTCATTAATATCCAACAGGCCGGCGTCGGTGGTCAGGCTGCCTGCCGATGTTCCAGCTTCGCTGTCCGCGCCGGAAATTGCCAATGCGTTTTGAGCAATTTCAGCTTCGTTGTTGATTACATCGCCGGTAATTTCCAGAGAGCCGGTGCCGAAAATGTTGTTGGCATTCTTGCCGCCGGTAAAGGTCAACGTGCCGGCGTTATCAATAGCCGGCGTTATGATTTCGCCGTCTTCCGCTTCTTGCGATTTCAACGTAATCAAATCCGCCAAGGTTGTGAAAATGCCGTTGTCGGCAATGGATAAGCCGCTCTGTTCAATCTCCGCCGTATCGGCATTGGTTACTTCGCCAGTGATGTTCAGAGTCCCCTCGCCTGCAATAGCGCTGGTATTGGTGCCGCCGGTGAAGGTCAAGGTGCCGGCGTTGTTCAGCGCCTCGCTGATTTTCAGCTGGTCGGCGTTGACGGCCAGTTCCAGAGTCTCGGCAATAGACATATTTTTCTGCGTAATGGCAGCGCCTTCACCCAATGTCAGGCTGCCACTCGCAAATTCCAATGTGCCGGAAGCCGCTTTGCCATTTTCATCTACCGCGGCGGTTACGGCGCTGTTAATCGTAATATTGCCGTTTAACTTTAACGTGCCGGTGTTATAAATGTCGTTGGAAGCGGTTTTCGTTCCGGCGTCAACGATAATGCTGCTGCCTTCGCCGGAAGTTGTCATATTGAGAGTTCCGGCGTTGTATATGGCACCACCTAAAGTTGCAGCGTTGTTAGAAAACTGCACTTTTCCGGGCGTTGTTACCGCGTTATCACCCTCGCCGGAAGTTACCGAATTTGCGGCGATGGTCATTTCCGCACCCTCGGCATTATAAATCGCGCCGCCGTTGGCTGCCTTATTTCCGGAAAATTCAGCGTTCGCCAGAGTCATTTCATCAGCGTTGTAAATCGCACCACCGTTGGCGGAAGCCTCGTTGCCGCTGAATATGGCATTGGCAATATTGAAGACCGC
>CALXTP010000070.1 GCA_944391435.1 uncultured Alphaproteobacteria bacterium
ACATAGTTTGTTACCACAAGATGCTGCACATCTGTTGCAACATACGTTGTCCCTTCCGGAACATTTCCAGCACGTTCTGACAACACTTCAATCGTGCTGGTCATTTCCGGAACCACGCCTACCTCTATCTGCGCGGTATAATCTCCGTCTTTAAACTCCAATACTTGCGTACTGAAATTTGAAGAGAACATACAGCGCTCGCCATCAAACAGATACGACGGAACATACCAATACTGGTATCTGGTCGGAGACGCAGTAAAATAACCACGGGTAAACGGATCTTCATTTTCCGTCAATCCGGAATACCATTCATAAGTTATCTCACCGACCTTGTCCGCATCTGCCGCATGGAGCGAAGACGGGCCGAAATCACTCAGATACAGATGGAAAAACTCTCCGTTTTCCTGCATCAGAGTTTCTTCACCGCCGACAGTTTTGTAGGCATAAATACGGAACCCGAGTTCATGCGGAGCCCAATCTTCCCACTCAACATAGAGGCGGTAAGTCGGATCTTCCGGCTCCGGTTCTGTTGCCGTCACGGCCTTGGTATACCTCGGCTTCAATTCAACCGTTTCCTGAGGCGCATACGTCGCATCGGCTCCGGTTAATTTCGCCTGGAACACCAAGGTAATCGTAGCACTTTCCTCTGTCACATCTTCCGAAGTATAATCGGAATAATTGACAGCGGAAATTTCCACGTGCGGCGCATTCAAGATGCCGTCGGCCAGTTCTTTGCGTTCAAACTGCCAGCCGTAATATACGGTAGCAACCTGACCGTCAGAAAAGGTAAACTGCTTTACAACATCCACCTTGCCGTCAGAGGCATCATCTTCCGGGCTGGTAATTTCTTCTCCAACCAGTGTAACGCCCATTTGGCTCGCATCCGAGACCTCAATGTGCGTTTGGGCCAATTCAACCCGCAGATAGGCTATCGGGTTGAAATCTTCACTGCTCCCATCTTCATACGTCACGGAAGACGTGATGTTAATGGTTGCCTCACTACTCCCCAGAGCATCAGCAATGCTTGTTGTAAACATTACGTGCTTGTCTTCCGACGTTGCTCTTGACTGTATTGCCTGATAATCAGTACAAGCAACAATTCCCATCGCCGCGCAGGCATACGCTGCCATACGCAAAAAATCTTTCGTTCTCATATTTTTTTTGTTTTAAGTTAGAATTTTCTTTTTTGCGTACCTTCTACTAATAATAAAACATAAAATCTTTACCGCTGTTTGACATAACAAAACAGCCTGTAAAAGGCACAATAATATTTTTCCTGCCTTTACTATACCATACATTATATACAAAATCAACACATTTTTTGTATAAAATGTCATTTTTCACAAATTATAAGCTCTTGCTGCAAATAAAAAAAATCTTGCTCCCGTCCGGCCTTTTATAACCGATCCGAAAGCAAGAGTATTAAAGCCGTCCCAATACCCTGATACTTAAAGGCGGAAAATTTTGCGAAATGACCGCAGATGTCTCCCGAGGAGTACGAATGTACATAGAGGTACACGACGCGACGAAGTGGAGCACCATCTGCGAGTCAGTTCACAACAATTTTCCCCTTTAAATCTTCATCTTATAGAAGGAGCGATACACAAACACCAACCCCAACAGCAGGAAGAAGATTCCGAGGCCCATGGAAACGCAGCGCGGCGCCGCCACAGCCATTTCAACCGCCAACAGACCGAACAGGGTCGTGAATTTGATAATCGGGTTCAACGCCACCGAAGACGTATCCTTAAACGGATCGCCGACCGTATCGCCGACCACCGTTGCATCATGCAGCGGCGTACCTTTTTCGCCCAAATCAACTTCCACGACCTTCTTGGCGTTGTCCCACGCGCCACCAGCATTAGCCATAAACAGCGCCTGATAGAGCCCGAAGACCGCAATGGAAATCAGATAGCTGGCAAAAAGGTTCGCATCAAAACAGGCAAACGCAATCGTGAAAGAGAAAATCACGATAAAGATGTTGAACATGCCTTTTTGCGCATAAACCGTACAGATTCGGACGACTTCTTGCGAATCTTCCTTGGAAGCCGCCTTTTTGCCACTCAGATTAATGTGCTGCTTAATGAAGTCCACCGCACGGTAGGCACCGGTGGAAACCGCCTGCATAGAAGCGCCGGAGAACCAGTAGATAACCGCCCCGCCGAGAATAATACCAAACAGAACAGTCGGATCAAGCAGGTTAAGTTTGAGGTTCAGCAACAAGATGATAGAGAAAATCATCGTCGTCGCGCCGATAACTGCCGTCCCGATAAGTACCGGCTTGGCCGTCGCCTTAAAGGTATTGCCGGCGCTGTCATTAGCCTCCAGCAAATGCTTGCCCTGTTCAAAATCCGGCTTAAACCCGTAGTCGTGTTCAATTTCTTTTTTGGCGCCTCTCAGCGTTTCAATCTGTGAAAGCTCAAACACGGATTGCGCATTGTCGGTAACCGGGCCGTAGCTGTCCACAGCAATCGTTACCGGTCCCATGCCGAGCATGCCGAACGCCACCAGGCCAAAAGCAAAGACGGTCGGATAAACCATAAAGTCGCCTAAACCTTCGCTGGCGGTAAAGAACGCCACCACCATCAGGCCGACCATAACCAGCCCTTGCCAGAACGCCGACATATTGCCGGCAACAATACCGGAAATAATGTTCAGCGAAGCCCCTGCCTCACGGCTGGACTTAACAATTTCCTGCACGTGCTGCGATTTGGAAGACGTAAAGATTTTGGTAAATTCCGGAATCAATGCCGCCGCCAGCGTACCGCAGCTGATAATCAGCGACAGCCGCCACCACAAATCGGCACTGACGTCGGATAGCATCAGATAGGAAATGCCGAACGTAACCAAAATAGACGTAACCGAAGTCAGCCAGATAAGGCTTGTCAGCGGTTTTTCAAAGTCAAAGATTTTGGCCTTGCCATAGCGTGCTTCCGAAAGCTTGCCATTCAGCCAATAAGAAAACAGCGACGTCAGAATCATCAAGATGCGCATCGCAAAAATCCAGACGATTAAACGCCCTTGGAAGTCAACCCCGTTCGCCGTCATTACCAAATCGCCGTTCGGGGCATACATCATGCCCGCGCCCAAAACGATAAAGCTGATGAGTGCCACGCCGGTAACGCCGTATGTTTCAAAACCGTCTGCGGTCGGGCCGACGGAATCGCCCGCGTTGTCGCCGGTGCAGTCGGCAATCACACCCGGATTGCGCGCATCGTCTTCACCGATTTTAAAGATGATTTTCATCAAATCCGCACCGATATCGGCAATCTTGGTAAAAATGCCGCCGCAAATGCGCAATGCCGCCGCACCCAAAGATTCGCCGATAGCAAAGCCGATAAAGCACGCGCCAGCACTCTCTTTGGAAACAAACAGCAAAATTGACATCATCATAATCAGCTCAACGCAGATAAGCAACACACCGATGGACATGCCGGATTTAAGCGGCAGGCTCATTACCTTGTAGGCTTTGCCTTCCAAAGAGGAAAAAGCCGTCCGCGCATTGGCGTAG
>CALXTP010000071.1 GCA_944391435.1 uncultured Alphaproteobacteria bacterium
CCGGCGCGAGAGCTTGGCACGCATTTCCTTTTTCATAATGATTTGTTTTTTAATTATACATAATTGTTTTTTTACGGACGTAAAATAATTCTGTTTTGTCTATATGTCAAGCGAAAAAAGGCGAAAAGGGGGAGAAATGCTTATTTTTTTTGCAGCCGGGGAAAGAAGGCATGGCGGCATAGGCCAAGAGGAAAGGCGTAGGCAAAGGGAAAAGGTGCAGGCGAAGGGGAAAGGCGTAGGCCAAGAGGAGGCGCCGGCAAAGGGAAAGGGTGCAGGCGAAGGGGAAAGGCGGAAATACGGAAGAGGAACAGGACGAGCCGAACCGGGCTGAAAGCGGCGGCTGGGGGTAAATTATTTTTTGCTTGTTTTAACATACGGTATGGCGTTATATTGGCGTATGTTAAATGTTTAAGACAAACGGGCGGGTATGTTCAAATTTTTGACAGTATTGTTTTTGGCGGCAGGTGCGGCGGCCGGCTATTTTTGGCAAAAGCCGCTTTCGCCTTATCGCCTGGATTACGGTCGGGTTGTGGTCAACCTGCCGGTTACTTATGCCAAATACCTTGATGACAAGACGTTTGCGCTGGGGGAGAAATATCTGGGTGAAGACTTGGCGGCGGCACTTGCGAAACACGGGTTTGACGTCCGGATTTATTCGTTTGAAGACACATATTCCAATCGCAATTTCGGCGAGGGGTTTGAAATTTTTATGCGTTCTGGCCCCGAACTCCGCTTTTCACGCTATCATGATTTTGTGGACGACGACCGGATTGCCGTGCTGTTTGAAACCATACCTTATGCCTGGCGGGAGGTGGCCAACGCCGATATCGTGCTGACCGGTTCGCAAAAGAAAAATCAGGAATACCGCCGAAAAGGCAAGGAATCCTATTATCTGCCGCAGTTTACCCGGACGGAGAAATTTTATCCGGCACCGCGCGAAGACCGGCGGACGCGCCTTTTGTACGTTGCCAACCAGTGGCCGGACTTTCCGGTACGTAAAACAGTTGATTATGCGCAAAAAAGCGGCATCCGTCTGGCCGTGTTCGGCGACAATTGGGGCGGTATACTGGAAGGCCCTTATGCCTCGTGGTGGAAGGCGCGGCAAATCCCCGGCGATGAGCTCAAGTATTATTATTCCTCCGCCGATATCGTGTTGAACGATACACGGGCGGATATGATTGAAGCCGGGTTTATCAGCAACCGGATTTTTGACGCGACGGCTTGCAAGGCATTTGTGATTTCCGACTATATGCCCGAAATTGAAGAAATTTACGGCGATGCGGTGCCGATGTATAAGAACCGGCAGGAATTTCAGGAATTGATTGAGTATTATCTGGCACATCCGGAAGAACGGCGCGCCAAGGCGGAGCGGGCTTACCAGATTACCATGGCACGTTTTACCGCCGATAAAATCATCGGGCAGATGGCCGAGATTTTGCACCGGCGGGCGGCGGAGGTTGAAAATGGCAAACGATAAGAGCAAAAACGCGGGCATTCAGTCGCCGGCTCCCGGCAAGGGCAAAGCGCAAAGGGCATCCGGCAAAGAACGGGCGCAGGCGGCAGTAAGCACGCTAAAGGCGTCCGCGGAAACGGCAGCAAAAAGGCAAAAAGCCTGCAAAAGACTGATGGGGCTTAAAATTGCCGTTATCGTGCTGGCCGCGCTTATCGGCTTCGGAGCGGGGACGCTGGCGGGCAAGGGGCGGGAGGCGCCGGTTGACCGCAAAACGGTTGCTTTTCGCATCGGGGCGCAAAAAAATGTCATTGATTATGATATGCTGGCTGCGGCGGATTATCTGGACTATCTTTTCCGCCGTGCCGGCTATGAAGTTATCGGGCGCTCCTATGCCGGCGATTTGTATCCCGAACGGCTGGACGGGGCGGGCGTTAATGTGTTTGTGCGCGGCTTTGTGTCCTTTTTTGACCTCAGGATGAACGAACGGAGCCAAAATGTTTATTATATGCATCGTTTTTCCGAATTTTTTGAAGAGGAACTGCGCGGCTATGGCTATTGCCTGTCATCGCAGAAACGGGCTCAGGAAGCCGGCAACGGAACCTGCCCGGTAATGTTTTTGCCCGGCGGGTTTGTGCCGCACGAGCGGTTGGAGCCGGATGAATATGCCTATGACGTCCTTTATATCTATGAATATTACGATCCGGATTATGACGCTTTTATCCAGCGCTATGCCCGTCCGAAAGTTTACGGCGGCGCCGGATTTGCCAAACTCAGCGCCGAAGAGCGTGCCGAAGAGCTCCGCAAGGCGCGGCTGGTGGTGTATGATATGTCGGATGCCGTTCAAGATGATGCCGGCTATGTGCCGTATGCGGCTTATGATATTATCAGCTACGGGCGCCCCCTTTTGACCGACCGCAAAACGCGTCTGGAGGCTGAAACCGGCGGCAATGCCTGGCTGTTCGGCAATCCGGAGGAAATGAAAAGGCTGACCGCAGAGGCACTCAATCTGCCGGACGGCATACGCGAGCAAAAAGGGGCGGCGGCACGCGAACTGTTGCGCGAAAAAGCTGCGCCGGCGCCGGAATTATTGCAAAAACTGCGGCAAATGGGCAAAAAAAGCGAAAAATCTGCCTGAGATAAAAAAATATAACCGGCGAAAACAGGGCTAACATACGGAACGGGCGAAAAAAATGCGTGCGATGCAAAAAATATACGACTTTTTTTGGCCAGATTTAGAAACTGTTAACCATCACGGGGCTATATATATGGTGTGCCGGCGGAAGAATGTCCGCGGCAGCGGAGGGCGGAAGCTTTCCGGCGGCGTATCTGCCCCTGGCGGGCGGCGGCCGCGGAGAGCGGAAAACTTGTCCCTGCGGCAGGCAGTACGCGGCTTTTCCGGCGAGGCGGCTTTCGGATTTTTTTTCAAAAGGCGGCGGCGGAAAACACAAGGCAGCGTCCGGGCGGCATAAACGAGGAAAAATATAATAAGGCAATTAAACATGACTACAAGTGCTCAGGTCGATTTTTTGAACGACATTAAAGAAAAAAAAGTTTCCGTAACCGTGTTTTTGATTAACGGAGTGAAACTTCAGGGCGTTATTACCTGGTTTGACGATACGTCTTTGCTGTTAAGACGTGACGGGCATACCCAACTTGTTTATGCACATGCCGTTTCAACCATTATGCCGGCGACGCCGATTGATGTTGTAGAGGCTTGATAAAACAAGGGAAGCGGCGGTCCGGGCTTGGGTGAAAACGCAAGCGGCGGGCGGAAGGGGAAAGCCTTTTCGGCGGCAGCGAATCGTGCAGGCGGAGATAATCCGCAGGCATCCGGGCGCAGGCCGCCGCTTTGTTTATCCGGAATGTTTGTTTTTTAGCGGGCCTGTTCTGTGTTAGAGATAGAAAAAGACAAAAAAACAAAAACGGCCGTCGTATGCCCGGCAGTGTACGGCGAGCGTGAAACCCCGGCCGGCGCGGCGGCGCGCGAAGAAGAGGCCAAAGGGCTGGTTTTGGCTATGGGGCAGGCGGTTGTGTGGTGCGAAACCGTCAAAATGCCGGCTATTGCGCCTGGGGCTTTTTTCGGCAAGGGGACGCTGGCCCGCCTTAAAGAAAAATGCCTTGAAACGGGAGCGGAACTGCTGGCAGTTGACCGGGCGATTACGGCGGTGCAGCAGCGCAATCTGGAAAAAGCGCTTAATATCAAAGTGATTGACCGGACGGCGGTTATATTGGAAATTTTCGGGCAGAGGGCGCAGACTAACGAAGGCAAGCTGCAGGTGGAACTGGCGCATCTGACATATCAGCGCGGGCGGCTGGTCCGGAGCTGGACGCACCTGGAACGGCAACGCGGCGGCGGCGGCTTTTTGGGTGGGCCGGGCGAAACGCAGATTGAACTTGACCGCAGGCATCTGGACGAGCGTATCGTCAAAATCAAGAAGGAACTGGAAAAAGTCAGGCGGACCCGCTCCATCCAGAGGGCGGCGCGCGTCAAGGTGCCGTATCCGGCGGCGGCGCTGGTCGGCTATACTAATGCCGGGAAGTCCACGCTGTTTAACCGTTTGTCCGGCGCGGCGGCGTTTGCGGAGGATATGCTGTTTGCCACGCTGGATCCGACCATGCGCAAAATCAGCCTCGGCGGGGGAAGCGATATTATCCTGTCGGACACGGTCGGCTTTATTTCCAACCTGCCGCATGAGCTGGTGATGGCTTTTCGCGCTACGCTTGAAGAAGTATCTGAGGCCGACGTTATTATCCATGTGATTGACGCGTCTAATCCGGAATGCAAAAAGCAGCGCCAAGATGTGCTGAACGTGTTGCACGAGCTCGGGCTGCACCGTATTGAACACGAAGCCAACTATATTGAAGTTTATAATAAGACCGACCGGCTGGCGGAAGAACGGCGCGAGCGGCTGCTGGCACGGCAAAACGCCAATATGGCTGCGGTATCGGCGGCAGACGGCAGCGGCACGGATTATCTGCTTCGGATTTTGAAAGAAAAATTTTCGGCTTACGGGCCGGTTAAAACGCTGGTGGTGGATATTGGCGACGGCAAAAAGCTGGCCGAAGCCTACCGCGGCGGCGAAGTGCTGGAACGGCGCGACGACGGGCAGCGCATCTATTTGCGAATCCGGCAGAGGGAAAAGCCCCGGCGTGCCATACCGTAACGGCAGCGCTTTTTTGCCGTCGGCGGGGCGAATCGGCATAGTTGCGGATAAAAATGTTGATTCGGCGGAAAATTTATACTATAATAGACGGCAAAAGAAAGGTTTTTTAGCTATGGTGGAATTAGAAGACGTCTATTCGGAAAACGACAAATATCTTATCGGCGAGTACCAAAAACACGGGACTGATGATTTCTTTTTGGCGGAACTCGGCGACAAGGTTTATGTCGTGCCGTATGCCTATATTGCCGGAACACGCAGCATCAGCGAGGCGAAAGAAAGATTTTTAAATTCGCTGCTGGACTTTAACCTGGCTGAAGAGGACAAGTACCGGCAGGCGGGCGAGCCGGTGTTTGCCATATCGTATAAAGATGCACGGGTGGTGGTGCCTTATGGCAAGGCGGGCGAATATGCGTCGGCGGAAGAGCTGGGAAAAAGCGTGCTGGCAAAGGCAGACGCTAAATACAATACCGTTATCAATGCCGGGCGGATGTTGGCCAAGGCCGGGCACCCGGTTGACAAGCTGCATTTTTCCACGCCGGCAGCGGAAAGCTATGCGGAACGGCTCGGCAATCTCGGCCTGACGGCCGTGCTGGACAAGGATACGCCCGAACGCCTGGATGTGATGGAGTTTTTGCACCATGCCGGCAACAAAACGGCGAAAAAGTTTAAAACTTCGGCGCGGAATATGGCAACAGACCTCGGCAAAAAGATTATTGAGGCCGAAAAGAAAGCGGCCAGGAATTATATCCCGAAAAGCTATAAGGCGGCCGGGCTGGCGGTTTTGCTTGGTGCAGGGGCGGCGACCATGATGTTGTCGCAGCGCGGCTGTTCCGATTCCGAACAGCAGCGGACGGAGCAAAAAGCCCGGCTTGATTCCGTTTATACGGATTTTATGGGCGAAGTGCACAGCGATAAGTTTGGCAATATCCAGAGGATACAGGAATGGCAGCCGGAAATTACGGCGCTGCTGGTGGCGGTTGAGGGATTTGCCGATACTGCTTTCAAAGACGGGGGCGGCGTGCCGACCATCGGCTCGGGGACAACATTTTATCTCGGCAACGACGGCAGCGAAAATAAAGTCCGAATCGGCGACAGCATTTCCGCATCTTCGGCGCTGGCCTATAAATGGCGCTATATTGACAAGTATATGATTGACAATTTCGGCGACAGTTTCGGCCGGCAATGCACCAAGGAGGAGGCTATGGCCGGAATCGGTGCCGGATTTTGCTGGGGACAGACGGCGTTTAAAAAATCCAAATTCTTGCAATCCATGAAAGACGGTGAAGATAAGGATTTGCAACTGCGCAAGCTCAGCGGATTCCGCAAGCAAAAAGGGCTGCTCAAACGCAGCTATGTTTTGGCCTGCTGCCTTGCGGGTGAATGGACGGCGAAAGATTTGCTGGATCTGCCGGTTTATTACCTCAAAGACAAGGGATATGTGCATTGCGCAATCTATACGCTTGACCTGCATGAGCTGCTGCCGTGCGAAAAAGACAAAAAAGGCAATTATCTGAAAGATAAGCAGGGCAACGACAGGCCGCTGGTGTGTGAAGATGACTTTTGCCACAGCTTTTATCTTGACCGGGCGCAGGATATCAAAGACCGGCTGATTGCCGAGGCGGAGCAGGGAAACACGCCCTATAAGACCGTGCGCGAACTGATGCCGGAAGATATGTTGCGGCTGTTGGAGCCGGAACGCTTTGCCGATGAGAAGCTGAACGAAGCGGCACGCGGCCAGGAAAAGAACGATGCGACGGCAGTGCGGCGCGAACGGGACAATATGGCGATGGCGACCCCGGGGAGCCAACCGGATAAAGAGGAAACGGAAACAGTGCAGGCGCGGCGGACGTTTGTTACCGATGCGGCGATGTTTTATCGCGGCGGACGCGGGCGCGGCGGCTAAGCCGGCAGGTATGGCTAAAGCTGCCCGCAAGGCAGATTTGCGGGCAGGGCGGCTTGACGGACGGGCAGGGCGGTAAAACGGGAGTTCCTATCCGGCAAAGATTGCGGATAATGCGGTGCAT
The DNA here is from genome assembly GCA_944391435.1 of uncultured Alphaproteobacteria bacterium. GTDB lineage: Bacteria > Pseudomonadota > Alphaproteobacteria > RF32 > CAG-239 > CAG-267. The sequence goes on from CALXTP010000071.1 coordinate 6,642, forward strand.
AAAAAAACAGGTGCTTTGCGGTGTAAAAGAGCAAGCGTATACGGCATAAAAAAAACAACCGGTGCCTTGGCGGCACGGGTTGTCTTTTTTTTGTTTTCAACAGGCAGGAATGCTTACGGCATTAAATTTCCAGATAGCGTTTCCGAATTTTGCCGCCGGCCGAATCTTTTTTGTTTGCCTGGCGTTCATTTACGATGTATTCTCGCACGCGTTCGGTTATTTTCGGGTCGTAGATGCCGTCCAAAATGGAAATAAAAACATCATGCGCCAGAATTTCCCTGTTGATATCGTCCGGTATCAGGAAAGAAAAAGGCAAATAGGATTCATTCTTCCGGCAGCGGTTGAGATAGGCGGTAACGCCCACTTCGGTCAACAGCGCCAGAGCGGCCGTCTTTTCCGCGGAACCGTATAGCTTTTCCAACTCGACGACAGGGGCGTAACGGTAGCAATTTTGAACGTAAAACAAATATTTGTTGCTTAAAGCCGACCGGTGCGGCGCGTTTTCCGGTAATGATTTCAGCTCCCGGCTCAAATTCAGAGCCTTTTTTGCGTTTTCAATAAACTCGCACAATGTGTCGCGAACAATTTTTTGATAGTCCATAAAATAAAGTTTTTAAAATTAGACATTGGTGCAAAATTTTGCCGGAATTTCTGTTGTAAAACAATGAAAATAATCGGCCATAATAATGCTTTTGTCCACTTATTTTATCATAACCGGCGGCAAAATGCAAGCTTTTTTTCCGGTGCCGGAAAATGGGCGCGCAAAAGCTTAACCTGATTTTAAAAGTTTTGCGGATAAAGTGTTGTTATGAAGACGGAAAACAAATTTTTGACATATTTTCTCGGCATCTGCCTCGGCGCGCAGGCGCTCTTTTTGCTATGGGTGTTTGTTTTCCACTATATGTGCATGGACCATGCCGAGCATCTGCACGCCGCATGGCTGGTTTGGCAGGGGCAGATTCCTTATCGCGATTTTTTTGAACACCACAACCCTTTGCTCTGGTATCTGCTGGCACCGTTGACGGCGGCTTTTTACCAAAACGCGCTGGTGCTTTATGCGGGCAGGGTGGTTGCCTTTGCCGGCTATGTGTTTATGTTTTCGGGCGTTTATCGCCTGTGCCGCGATTTTATGGCCATTCCGAAGGCGGTGTTTTGGCTGGCGCTGGTGCTGTTTTTTGTGCCGTATGACAATTATTATCTCATGTTTGAACTGCAGCCGGATGCGTTGATGTGGGGATGCTTTTTTTACGGGCTGCATGCTTATTTCCGTTTTATCCATGACGGGCAGGCGGGGAAAAGCAGAGATATCCGCAATGCCTATATCCTTTTCGTACTGTCGTTTTTGTTTTTGCAAAAAATTTTGCTGCTGCTGGCTATGCTTGGCTTTTATACGCTTTATCTGATGAAGAAAAAACAGATAAACGGCACGGCGGTCTGCAAAACGCTGGGGTGGCCGGCGGGAATGGGTATGGCGTTTTTGTTGTATCTGCATTATACAGGCTGCTGGGATTTGTATTTTATCTATAACTATGAGCTTAATGCCTGGATGCAGGATTTTATGGGCGAGGCGCGCATTTTGAAAAACTGGATAGTGGTGGCGCTGTTGCCGGGAGCGGCCGTTTTGCTGTTGCATCATTTTCTGGCGAAACGCAATCCGTATCGGGAGATTTTTTGCACTCTGATGTTTGGCGAATTTATTGTTAAGATGATGTTCGGGTCGCCGTATGTGCAATATTTTTTGTTCAGCAATCTGGCATCGGCGCTGATAATTGCCGATTTTGCTGTCAGAAATATCGGCCGGATGCTGATAAAAGCGGCACTGGTGCTGACGATAATGGCGGAGGTTGTTTTATTGTGTCTTGAGCCGCCGAATACCCAGTATCCACGCTATTTTATCGTGCATAATTATATTATGCGCAATGCCCGCCCCGGCGAACCCATTATCAACCCGGTTTATTTCTTTTTTAATATTTACGGGCGCAACCCGTCGTATTATTGGTTCGGCTATGGCAATATCGCCCAGGTGGCGCATTACCTCTACGGCGTGGACGAGGGGTTTGACCTCAACAAGGCAATCCGCGACAATATGCCGAAGTTTGTTTATCTTGTCCAATATACCAACCTGATGAGCAATGCCAACAGAGATGACCTGACGTCTTATTGGAAAGGGCTGGCCAAAGTATGGGAAAAAATGCCGGAACCGAAAGAAGACGAAGAAACATTTGTTAAGCGCTGGCTGCAGCCGTATTTTGACGTGCCGGATGTGGATTTTTTGAACCGCTATTACAGGATGTCGCCGTTTTCGCCGCTGATTATCCGCAAAGATTTGCCCGAGACGGAAACGCCGACGAAAATGCTTGACTTTTTCAAAACAAAAGAATAAAACTAGAACAAATATCGTGCCCGCTTGTGCAAAACTTTTCTGATTTACTTGTCAAGCGTTGCAAATCGGGCATTATGAATATACGTTTTTTTAGTGTATGACGGAGTTTTGATTATGGTACAGACCCTTGTTGTTATTCCGGCGCGTTATGGTTCAACGCGGTTTCCGGGGAAGCCGCTGGCTAAAATCGCCGGCAAAGAGATGCTGCTGCGCGTGGTGGAAATCGCACGCAAAGGCACGGCCGGGACAGAAGCGCGAATCGTGGTGGCAACCGAAGACGAACGGATTAAAAGCTTTTGCGAAGCTCACGGCGTGGAATGCCTGATGACGAGCGACGCCTGCAAAACCGGGTCTGACCGCGTATGCGAAGCCGTTAAGGCGCTCGGCGTGCACCCGGAACTGATTATTAACCTGCAAGGCGACAATCCGGTCTGCCCGCCGTGGTTTATTGAAGAATTGATTAAAGCTTTTGCCGAGGATCCGAGTGTGGATTTGGTTACGCCGTGCACCGAGCTTAGCTGGGAAGCGCTGGACAAGCTGCGCGAGAGCAAGAAGACAACCCCTTTTTCGGGGACGACCTGCGTGGCTGATAAAAACGGCTATGCGCTCTGGTTTTCAAAGAATATTATTCCGGCTGTCCGCAAAGAAGACTCTTGGCGCGAAAAGGGCGGCAAAAGCCCTGTGCTCCGGCATATCGGACTTTATGGGTATAAATATGATTCTTTGTTTAAGTTCAAGGCGTTGGAAGAGGGAGTTTATGAAAAACTTGAAGGTCTGGAACAGCTCCGCTTTTTGGAAAACGGCATGAAAATCAAAATTGCCAAAGTGGATTATCGCCAGTTTGAAGGCATGAGCGGGGTTGATTCGCCCGAAGATGTCAAAAGGGCAGAGGCTTTGTTTGAAAAATACGGCGAATTTTGAAGCGAAAGAGATTTTTTTTAAAGATTTATTAGCAGTTTCGGCATAAAAGACTGCAAGCTTAGAGAAGATTTTAGGAGAAAGAAGCTGATGATAACGAGAATAATTATTGCGCGACACGGAAATACTTTTACCAAAGACCAGACGCCGCTCAGAGTTGGGGCGCGGACGGATTTGCCCCTGGTTGAAACCGAAAGGGGAACGAATATCGGCAAGTATTTGAAAATGCGCACGCTTATTCCGTCGGCGGTGTTTGCGTCCCCGCTTAAAAGGACGACGGAAACGGCGCGGCTGGCAATTGCAGCGCTGGATAAAGATATTCCGCTGATTGGCGATGCCCGCTTTACCGAAATTGATTACGGCCCGGACGAGGGGAAAACCGAAGACGAAGTTATCGCCCGTATCGGACAGGAGGCGCTTGATGCGTGGAATGACAATGCGCAAGTGCCGGAGGGGTGGAACGTTAGTCCCGATGAAATTATCAAGGCTTGGAAGAGCTTTGCGGCCGAGGTTGAACGCGATTATCAGGGCAAGACGGTGCTGGTGGTCAGCTCTAACGGGGTTATCCGCTTTGCGCCGTATCTGACCGGAAATTTTCAGAAATTCAGCGAAGAATTTAATATTAAAGTCGGCACGGGAGCGGTTTGCATTTTAGAAAAAGAAGACGGCGACAGATATTGGACGGTACGTGAATGGGGGATTAAGCCCAAGGACAAGCTGGCAGACAAAATGGCGGCCATTGCCTGAGAAAGCCGGCGAGCACCAAGCTGAGCACAGGGCAGGCGGTTCCTGAGGGCGGCAAGCTGCCGCGCCGGGAGACGAAAGGATAAGCGGCGTGTGTTGCCCGGAACTCAGAAAGGCTGGGGAGCAGGAGTAGTCGTGCTATGAGGCAGCAAGTAGCGTAATGTTGCAAGTTTGGGTGTTATGGGGCAGGTTTGTGGTGCAATGTTACAAGTTTGCGGCGGTATAATGCAGGTTTGCGGTGTAATGTTGCCAGTTTGGCGGGTTTTGGCAATAGCACGGCCGGTAACAAAAGGGGCAGGCTGTTTCGCAAAACTGTGAGGTTGGCAAATGATGGTTCGGAAGTTGTCGCCTGTGTGAAAACGGGGATTTTGTCTCGGATTGTTTTAACTCCCGACAGACAAGCCGGCTCAGTGTGTTAAAACGAAAGGATGCCAAAATGGCTATGATTGCAAAAGTTGAGCAAAAAGGCAATATGGTTTATGCATATAGTGCCGGCGGGTCAATGTTATGGGCCAGAAACGGACGTTTAATCAGTTGGACAAGCCGTGAAGTTGCTGTGGAAATGGCCGGTTCCGTATATGTCTATGATGAA
>CALXTP010000072.1 GCA_944391435.1 uncultured Alphaproteobacteria bacterium
GGGTTTTTAAGTACGCATATTGCTTTTCCAGCCGCTGCGGCAACGCTATATCATCGTGGTTCATGACCGCGCAAATGCCTGAGCGCGCTAAATCCAACAAACGGTTATAACTCCGCGCAACCCCCAATGTCTCCGGGTTTTCATAATATTTTATCCGCTCGTCACGATATGTTTCCATAACGCTTTTTATCTCACGGTTTGATGGGCTGTCGTTTAAGATGATAAATTCATAGTCGCCGAAACTTTGCCGCAATATGCTCTCTATTGCCGTGCGCAAATATTTCTCTTTGGTATTATACACCGGCATAACCACCGATATCTTAACCATGCTCAGCTCTCCCGCCCGCCGTTTCTCCGGTGGCTGCGCCGTCTGCAAATCTGCTGCCGGGCATCCCGTCTTGCCGCACATCAAGCTTTTTAGCTTTGATAAAAAGGCAAAGCGTTGTCCGTCCGCAGCCGAGCTCTTCAGCCAGTTCCTTTTTCTTCACACCGGCAGCCAGCGCCGCGGCAATCTGCCCTTCCCGCCCGTCCAGCACCGATGATTTGTTTATCCCGTTAAACGGGCGCCCGCGCTTTTTTCCGTGGCGGAGCAGACCGTCTTGCACATCTTTGTTGCGGATTGACAAAATACCTTTATACAGCTGCAAACATATATCCGCGCTGTCGGCAAAAGGCTGCGGCAGCAACAAATCAAGATGCAGCCTCTCGCGCACCGTGTAAAGCCTCAAACCTCGCATCGCCGCCTGGCGGACGTTATTCAAAATATCCTCATACCGCCGGCCGAAAACCGATACATCTGCCACCAAAAGCGAATCTCCGCGTTTCACTAACGAAAGCTTATCTTCTTCCCAGCCTTGACCGCAAATAATGCGTTCCAAAGGCAGCCCGCACGACGCCGCATATTGTTGCAGCTGCGTTTTCTGTTCCTCGGCTCCGGTATATTTTCCGGCTGTATCAACATATCCCGAGATCATATATGGCTGGCCTTTCACCAAAAAAATGATAGATCTAACGAACGTTAGGTTTGCCATCTTCGGCAAATATTTTTCTTTCCGCTCACTAACCGGCAAATCCTTTTTTTTGCAAAAGGAGAATATATTGCTTGACTATTGTATCGCGGCTGGGCTATATGTAAAATCAAACGTTCGTTGAATTTACATACGTTTTTTATCTATCAGTTCTTTCCGTTCTTCCATCTTTTCCCGCAAATCTTGAAAAAAATTTATTTCCAGGTTATGCTGATAACTGTTGATATTTTAATCTTGAGGTAAAAAATGACTGTACAAATTACTGAATTAACGAATGATTTGTTAGACGGGGCGTTGGACGTCTTTTACGAATCCAATCTGTTGCACTGTGCAGGCGCGCCGGATTATTTCCGCAGGCAGCCTAAAGAGGCTTCGCGTTCTTATTTGGAATGGGTGATTGGCAATGAACACTCTTTCGGGCTGGTTGCGCTGGCGGACGGCAAAGTTGCCGGTATTGTTTTTGCCGCAGAAGAAGAAAAGCCCGATAACCTGTTTGTTTATCAAAAATATTATAAAATCTACGATATTGCCGTGGCAGAGGCCTTTCGCGGGCAGAAAATCGGACAGGCGCTCAACGACGCCGTCAAAGAGCGGGCACGCGCCAACAACATCGCCAACATTGAGCTGGAGGTTTTTTGTTTTAACGAGGGAGCCATGGCCTTTTACCACAAGCTCGGCTATACGGAAGTTTCCAAAATCATGAGCCTGAAAGTCTGACCGCACCCGGTTTTCAGCTTAGCCGCGGCGGGATTTTTGCTTTTCTTTTATTTGGCGGGGCGGCATTTACAGGCATTCGGGCAGTGTTTGTTTGCGCCTACCAGCCGTCCTTTTCGTCAATATAGCCGTCCAGCGCCGCAGAAGCTTTGCTTGACCAGCCCATAAAATATTTGTCGCCGATACAAAAGACCGGCACGACAATATTCTTAAAGCCGAATTTGTCCGCGCACTGGCGCAACAGCACACGGCTTTCTTCTTCGGCCAAATCCAGGCGGACGACATCCGGGCGCGTCAGATAGCGTTCATTAACATATTTCAGCGCCTTTTGACACATCGGGCAGCCTTCTACATAAAACATATAAGCCTTGTTTTCCTCCAGCCGAGGCTCTTTTTTGCGGCGGGCTTCCGCCGGTGCCGCGAACAAGGCCAACGCCAAAACCAAATTTATAAATTTTAACATTTTACATTCTCCTTTGCCGGCAGAATACTGATTTTAAACAAAATGTCAACTCTTCTCCGCCAAACGCCCGTTAACGCGCATAACCCGCCAAAGACACCCGTTTTAACATCTGCCAGCGCTCCGTATTTTGCTTGTTGCGCAATGCGATTATCCGCCCGGCATCTACCGGTTTGAATACCGGAATGATTATTTCCCGCTGCTCGCCCACGGCCATCTGCTCCGCATCTTTTAACTGCGGATAAAAAATCTGGCGGTTTATCGCCAGATGAGTTGATTTGTGAAGAACGGACAGGTTGGTGAAAGAGTTTACCTCTTCCGATTCGGACCCCGATAACGGGAAAATGTGGTGGACGTCCAAATCTTCGGGCAGATACCCCTGTTTGGCCCGCATGACCTCCTCTTCAGCCAAAACCCCGTCAAACCAACCGGAGTAAGCCAGATATTTGATAAACGCTTTTCTGATGCGGCGGGCGTAATAATTGCGCTGTTCTTTGCTCTTTTCCGGCGAAATCTTTGTATAGATAACTTTTTTGTATTTCATTTTCTCCCCCTTCTCTTCCCCATACGCTGCCAGTTTATACGACGGCCGGCAAAAGGCTATACTTTTTCTTTTTTTTCTACAATTTTTTTAAGGCGGCGGGACGGATTTTTGCGCCGAAAACAGCGGAATTTTACTTTTTTTTAAGAAAAAAAAGGATATGTATGTTTGTTCATGAGAGGAAAATTATGGCGAAAAAAGATTTAATCAGCCTGACGGCACAGCGGTTTGCAGCTAAAAGGCTGGCACTCAGGCGGTTGGTTTTGCGCAAGCTGGCGGCACGGCGGCTCGCTGCCAAAAAGGCGGCCGGGCTCGGTTTAATCCTTCTTGTTTTGAGCGGCTGCCATCTGGCGCAGCTGACAACGCTTTATAACGACGATACGTCTTTTGAAAAAGACGGGATACGTTATGACGCAGAAAAGAGGCCCATTACCGGCGTTTATCAGAAATATGCCGAAAATATGCAGCTTATGGAGGAAATACACTTTGTCAACGGAAAAGCGGACGGGCTTTACCGCATTTATGACAAAGACGGAAACGTGGCATTGGAAGCCGTTTATGACAAAGGGGTGCCGGACGGGAAAACGCTGGTCTTTTATCCCGGCGGAAGCGAAAAAGAAGTGCTTAGCTATCGCAAAGGAAAACTTCACGGCAGCGTACTTTCCTATTACCCAAACGGCGATTTGCAAAGCAAGGGCAGCTATACCAAAGGGCTTAAAAACGGGGTTTTTGAAGAATATTATCCCAACGGTGCGGTGAAATCTTCCATTACCTACCAGGACGGCAAACTGCACGGCCCTGCCCGCCTTTATACGCCGGGCAACCATCTGACGGCTTATACCGAATATGCCGGCGGCAAGCGCGAAGGCGCCGCCAACTCCTACTACAAAAACGAAAAGCCGAAAGTGTTGGCAACCCGCAAAAACGACAAGCTGGACGGCCCGGCCAAAGAGTTTAATGCCAAAGGCGAGCTGGTGCGCGTGGTTGTTTATAAAAACGGCGAAGAAGTTGAACGGTTTGAGTTTTAATTTCCGTTTTTTAAATCGGTGGCACGTATGAAGCCGACAGGGGTGTGACGAGGGCTTTTTTACATCTCAAAATATTAACAATTCGTTTTGTTTTTTTACTTTTTTGCTTGCAAAATAATCTAAAAAAACGTATTTTCGGAGCAGTAATTTGTTACGGCGGCAGTTGCGCGCCGGACTGTATCTGGGAACGACGATGACTGAGAATAGACCGGAAAATATTGATGTTTCTTTTGTTATGACGGTTTATAACAAAGAATATTACCTGCCGGCAGTGTTGACGGCGCTGCTTAACCAACAGGGGCTGGCCAATCCTGAATTTATTTTTGTTGATGACCTTTCCAAAGACCGCTCGGTGGAAATTATTGAAGAAATGACAAAGGGCATCAAAAACGTTACCATCCTCAAAAAAGAACAAAACGAAGGCATCAGCATTTCCATCAACCGCGGCATTTTCCTGGCCAGAGGGGAATGGGTGCGTATGCTGGATTCCGACGATATCCTGCCGCTTAACTCTACCGGAAAAATGATTGAATTGGCCAATAAACACGGTGCGGATATGGTTTACGGCACATTTTGCAAAACAGGAAAAGAACCGATGGATATTGCCCGGGAGTCCATCCCCGATGATTTTACCTATACTTATCGCGGCGATGCTTTGCCTGCCGTGCTTGCCGGGCGGTTTACCCGCATGGGGCAGCTTATCCGGCGCAAAGTTTTGCAGGAGGCCGGAGGAGCAGATGCCCGCGTGTTTATCCAGGACGAGAGCATTCCGCTCCGGGCGGCAAGGCTGGCTAACGGCATTATAAAAATGCAGGCCGATGTCGTACTCGTTCCAAAAGAAACCAATAACCTCAGCAAAAATACCCACCAGCTGGATAATGACCGCTTTTTTGCACATTACTACTTTTTGAAAGATTATGGCGACAAACTGGATAAGAAAATTGCCGCAGAAGTCTATCTGAAAGCAGTGTCGGCTAACTGGAAATATGTGAAGAAGAATCTGCGGCATCCGTATTTTACGCGCGATTTTTGGCGCTATCTGGCGGCAAAGCTGTTTCATCCGCAGGCGGACTGGGCATTTTTGGATATAGCGGCGGCGCGTTTTGAGTCCCTGCCCGATGTCTTGCGTTCCAAAGGAGCAGCAGCTTTCGCGTAACTTGCCTTGATGATGGAAGAGCCAGGAGAAGGTTGCCGCAGTGGCCGCGGCAGGCAGAAGTGCAGTGTCTTGCAATGGCTAAAAAGAAGAAAATCCCGGCAATGATTTTAAAAGAGGAAACTCCACGCGGCGGCCGGCAAAGTGAAAATTTTGCGCAGTTGAAAGGTATCGTGGATTACCACGGCGATAAATCGCCTCGCAATGACTAAAGAAGAGGTGCCGTGCTATGACTTATGAGGAAGCGCCGTGCTATGACTTATGAGGAAGCGCCGCGCTATGACTTATGAGGAAGCGCCGCGCGGCGGCTGGCAAAGAAAAGCCCGGCTAAAGGGTTATTTTTTTGCGGTCAATTCCTTAAACAAATTATCCCATTGTTTCATCAATATTTCCGGCGCGTAGGCTTTCATATCCTCGCGGGCGTTTTGGCCGAACTTTATGCGTAAATCTTTATCTTCCATCAGCATCTTGAGCTTTTGGGCAAAATCATCCACGTCTTCCGCTAAAAAGCCGTTATGCCCGTCTATGATAATTTCATTGACCGAATGGGCATCCTTAAACCCGATATGAGGCAAACCCATGGCCATCGCATCGGCAATCGCCAGGCTGAACCCTTCGCAGGAACTCGGGAAAGCATGAATGTCGGCGCTCCGGTATAAGCCCTCAATATCCTGCGTATACCCCATCAGAGCCACCTGCCCCTGCAGATTATGTGCGGTTATAAAATCTTCTATTTCTTTTTCATAATCCGGATATTTGCGTATGCCCCAAATCTCTACTTTCCAATCGGGAAATCCGGCGGCAATTTTGGCAAACGCCTCCACCAGCAAATGCGGGCGCTTCACTCTTCTTTCTATGCGGGCGACATAAATAATGCGCTTTTTTTCATGTGCCAAATCAACCATTTCGCTTTCGGCATACTGGCGTACCGGATTGGCAATGCGGACAATCTTTTTAGGGGCAAAAAACGGATCAATGTCGTTTTTATACGAATTCATCAATACTTGAAAAACACTGACTTGTTCAAAGCTTTTGCGGCACCAGGCGCGCAACGGCGGAAGCTTGCGCAGCACTTTATCCAAAATAAGCGGCGGGTAATTATGCACCATCTGCACAATCGGAATGTTATGGTGCTGAAACCGGGTAATGTTATATAAATCTACCGGAAAATAACAGATAAGGACATCGGGGTTTTCGCTTTTTATAAGTTTGTCAAACAAGCCCCATGAGGGCAGTGCCTTGCAACGGATTCTGTGCCACAAATTGCAGAGTAGCGAATCGGTTTTGCCGTTGACGTTGGCAATTCTTATGCCGCCGTTAAGCTCATAGCCCGGCGCGGATACGCCGAGCTTGCCGTACGTGTCGCAGGCAATGACTACCTCATGCCCGCGCTCTTGCAGCAAATTGGCAAAGTATACCAGCCAGTTGGTATTTAAAACATTACGGTCGCGAACCAGCATAATTTTCATTTTTTCGTTCCCCTTATAAACATTTTCATAAAGCCGAATGAACGCGGCACTGCCCAGAAAGAAATTGAAACTTCTTTGACATTGAGGCTTTTGCAAATCCCGATGCGGTGATGCCCTTGCAGCAACTGGTCTTTGACGCCAAACTTGCGGTTGAGCATAATCAACATCGGGCTTTTGGCATCGTATCCCCTGTCTTTGATGGAGTTGTACAAATCGGCATAACGCCGGTGCGCCTCTTCGCGGCTTATCTGCCATTTTTTATTCGTCCATTGGTAGGCATTTTGCTCATTGCGCTCGCCGCGAGTGATGCTGTTTTGCAAAAGAGAGGGAAGCGTGGTTGTATATACCGACGGGAAAACGCGGTAAAACTTGCGCTTAACCGGCTTTATCAAATCAATCAAAAACGCTTGCCACGGCTTATACGACTCATAGACAAACCTTACCGGCAAAAAATCGCCATCGGCGGCGGCCGCTACCTGTTCCCTACCTTTGAGCAGCTTGTCCGGCTGTCCACCATTAAGCAAAACGGCTATTGTTTCCCCTGCCAACACCGGCATTGAGGCGTTTTCCGGCAACGAGGCCGGAAGCTTTTTTAATTCTGCGGCTTTGATTAGATAGATTTCTGAAGATTTTGCCAATATTTTGCCCATGTTCCCTTACCGTGCTGTATATAAAAAACGACCGTTTTTTATAATATATTTTTTCCGTTTTCCCGGTGCAATAACTATCTGTATCTATCAACATTTATTTCCGGACCACCGCCGCCGGGGCGATGAATTTAAACGGTCATATTTTTTCAGCACCGCTTTAACAATGCAACTTATTGAAAAACGGAGTTTTATTTATGGATATTTCTTTTTTTGCCGCGACAGGGGCAGATTTTTCGGCTTTTTCAAATAAATTTCAGACAGCCTTTTTATCTTGCCTGTGCCGGACAGCCGAAAATGGAAACAATGCTGCCGGAGACAGGAGGTTAATATAATACCATGAAAATCGTCCATTGCGCCTATTTCAAAACGCTGCGCCTGCGCGGCTGCTTTTGGGCCGGCATGGCCTATAAACTCCAAAACGGACTTATCCGCCTCGGGCATCTGGCCGTTGCCTACAATGACAGAGAGGCCGCACGCGCTTTGTCGCTGTTCGGCAACAAAAGCCTCTTCAGTATCCGCAAAACAAACGAGAGCTTTTACGACTATTGCCTGGACATCCGCCCCGATGCGATTCTGCTCGGACATGCCGATATCATTACTGCCGAAACGCTGCTTAAAATCCGCGACAAAATCCCTGATGTCAAAATCCTGCAATGGAACGTGGACAGCATCAACCCCGTGTCGTTTAACGGCGAACATAATATCCGTAACATCAAAAGCAAACTTGATGCCGTTGATTTTACGCTGATTACCACGGCCGACAAAAAACTTTTGCAGCAATTTGCACCCGACAGACATCCGGTCGGCTTTATCCCCAACCCGGTGGATAAATCCATTGAATGCGAAAAAGCCTTTGACAACCCGCAGCCGCTTTATGACCTGTTGTTCGCGGTATCGCCGGCAAAAGAGCGCGACTTTTGCGGCGTGCCGGCCTATGGCAAGGAAATTGCCGATTTTTTGCTCGCAAACGCGCCGCAGAACAAATTTCTCTTTCCGCGCATTTATGCTCCGATGCTTAACGGAACTTCCTATTTCGGCACGCTTGCCCAATCCGCCGGGGTTTTAAACCTTTCGGCCGTCAACAGCGATTATCTTTATTCATCCGACCGCATGGCGCACGCGATGGGCAACGGCTGCCTGACTTATCTGGACCGGCGCACCGGCTTTAACGACCTGTTCGGCGAAGATGAGGCCGCGTTTTTCAGCTCGCGGGAAGAACTTATTGACAAGCTGGAACGCTTCCGCACCGACCAGGCGCAACGCCGGCTGTATGCCCGGCGCGGCTGGCTGCGTTACCACGACATTTTTAACGAAACCATTACGGCAAAATATGTCGTTTCGCTGTTGGACGGGTCTTTTAATCCCGATGACTATCCGTTTCCAACCCTGTTGCAACAATAATATTTTTACTTTACGGAGAACTGCCATGACAAAAATCTTTAACGTTATCTGCATTAAGTGGGGCAATAAATATACGCCCGACGACGTTAATAAACTCTATGCCGCCATTTGCCGCAATACGAGCTATGACATCCGTTTTTTCTGCTTTACGGAACAGAAGGACGGGCTTAGCCCCGAGATTATCCGCCAGCCGCTGCCGAACCTTGATATGCCGCAGGAGCTTATTTTCGGCAACCATCGCAAGGCTTCCGGGCTGTGCGACGACAATCTGGCCGGGCTCTACGGGCAGCGGGTTTTCTTTTTTGACTTGGATTCCCTTATTGTCGGCAATCTGGACGCGCTGTTTGATTATCCCGAAGGCGATAAGTTTTATGCCATTAACGACTGGGCGCACCGCCACGGCAAAAAAGCCAACAAAATCGGACAGGCAAGCTGCTACTCCTGGGTGGTCGGCACACTCGGCTATATAAAAGCCTATTACGAACAGCATCCGGAAGAAGTCAAAGCACGGTTCGGTACGGCTACCCAGCAATATGTTTCGGCAAAAGTGATTGAAAAATACGGCAAGCTCAATTTTTGGCCGGACGAGTGGTTTAAGAGCTTTCGTTTCCATTGCCTGCCGCACCCGCTGCTGCGCTATATCCTGGCGCCGAAAATGCCCAACCAGCCGGAACTCAAAATGATAGCCTTCCACGGCGAGCCGGGAATTCCGGAAGCGTTGCGCGGCATTTGGTCCACAAACCCCAAATCCGACAAATATCCACGCGGCTGGAAAAAGCTTTATAAACACGTCCGGCCGTCTTTGTGGATTGCCGACTACTGGAAATAATCCCCGTTTTTTCTGCCTTTGGATTTATTTGCTTTTGATTTCGCCCAGGCACTCGCCGGCTTTGACAGACAGGCCTTTTTTCAACCCTTTGGCAAAATTTACTTTGCCTTTGGGAAAAACGCAAATGACCGTGCTGCCCATCAAAAAACGCCCGAGCTCGGCACCCTTTTCCAACACGATGTCATCCTTGTCGTAATTGTATGACGTTACGCCTTTGCCGCCAGGTGCCACCAACCCGGCAAACACCGTCGCCATGCTGGCCACAATCTCCGCCCCGACCATTACAACGGCGAAACGCCCGATTTTATCGTTTTTGAAAAAGCAGACCAAACGCTCGTTGCGGGCAAAAAGGTTATCCACATTTTGCGCCGTCAGAGGATTGACAGAAAACAGCTCGCCGGGGATAAACAACATCTTTTCCAGCTTGCCTGCCAAAGGCATATGCACGCGGTGATAGTCGCGCGGCGACAGGTATATGGTTACAAAACTGCCGTTTTCAAACGCCGCGGCGTCTTTTTCATGCCCGCCCAACAGCGCCGCCAGGCTGTAATAATGCCCCTTGGCCTGCACGACGGCGTCTTTGTATATCTCGCCAAACTCGCTGACGGTGCCGTCAGCCGGCTCGGCCAGTGCCCCGGGTTCGGATACGACCGGACGAGCGTTCTTTTTTAATTCGCGCGTAAAAAAGTCGTTAAACGTCTTATATTTGCTTATATCCTGGATTTTGGCGTCTTTCATGTCCACATTGTAATATTTTATAAAATTTTTTATCATCCATCCGGTTGCCTTTCCCAATTCGGCGGACGCCAACTTGCCGACGGCGCGCGATAACAGGCGTTTCGGTGTCAGATATTGGATTTTTACTTTTAAATCATCAGCCAGCGCGGACATTTTACTTCTCCCTTCCAAAAAAAATACCTGCTTATGTTAGCAGGCTTGCCGCCGGTGTCAACGGAAATATCCTTTTCGCCCACAAAAGACCGACCGCCGGGATTTTTCCGTTCATACGGTTTTAAACGCGCCGAAAACAAAAAAAATCGGGACTACTCCCGATTTTTTTGTTGCTTTGCTGCCATAAAAATGACGGCACGGCGACACCAGCAGAAATCGCGGCGCACATCTGAGGATTACGACATGGCGATACCGGCAATTTCCGCCATCAACTGATAATAAAAGTTCATCCCGTCTTCTACGTCTGCCATGTAGTTCAGCAAAAGTTTGCGAAAACTCGCTTCTTCGCCGTCATCCTGCTCCGTTGCGTGCTGTGCCATCAGATACATCCGCAAATCGGCGGGATTGGCTTTTTCCTTTTGCCTTTTCATCCAGCCCGTAATGTTAAAGCTGTTGATGGCCAGCCAGTCGCCTTTGACGCCCAGCTTTTTCCGCATTGCTTCAAACAACTCGCCGTCAGTGTCTGCTTCAAAGTTGAAAACATAATTCATGTTGCAGACAAGTTCCAAGATGAAATCCCCGTCATAATAACTGACACAACGCCGGTTCAGATACGGCCAGGCACAAATGTCCAAATCGCGGTTGCCGTCATAAGCACGTGTGGTGATGATATCTTTAAACATCTTGTTTACCGTATCATCCTGCAACTGAAAAAACTTTTCCGCAACGGCGGCAGACGGAACGCGCACGGACGTTTGCCCGAAAAGATGCCGGCCTTCATCCATATCAGCCCTGCAATAAGCGTCCAGCAGCATAAAAGCCGAACGATTGCGCAGAAAATCACTGTATGTCCGCGGATTTTTTTGCCAAAGCTCCAATATCCGGCGGGCGTCTTCCTTGGAGAGGCTTTTTTCCTGCAAAAGCAACTCCCTCATTTCTTTATAATCCATAAGCCATAAAAATTTAATTCCGTTTTTGGTGTAGCCTTTTTTGCCCCGTTTGTCAAGTTTAAAATTTGACAAAATAGAGCTAAATGACAAAATAAAACTTGATTTTTTATTTTTTGTGCCTAAAATGTCGGCGTTAAAAGTCTTATTATGCCGATGTTTACCTAATTGTTTATTTTTATGACGGCGGATAAAACTTTTCTTTTTAATCAAAAATTTATGTTTTACAAAAAAAATATCTTCGTATGAAAAAGAAAAATTTTTTACGGCTGCTATGGCTGTTGCCAGCGGCAGCGCTTGTTTTTTTGGCAGGCTGTACCGGACAACACGCCTCGCTGCTGCTTGACGAGGTTACAACGGAAGTATTGTCTTATGACTACAAATGGACGCCGTCGCAAGACAAAGACACGGTTTGGCTCACTTGCGAGCAAAAGCTGGTTTACCGCGACGGCGACGGGCAGAGCCACACGCTTTATCCCAAAGCGCAGGTTAAAGCCTGGCCGCTCAAAAGTACCGTCTATTATGCCGGCGAAAGCGACCCGACACCGAAACTTGCCGACAGCGAAAGCTCGCTTGACACCTCCGGAACATTGCCCGAAAATAACATCAGGCGGCAATATTTTACCCTTGATGACGGGCAGACGATTGTTGCGGAAACCGTTTTTGAAACCTATACCCTGCCAGACGGGGGAGTTTCCATCTCCCTGCCCGCCATGATTCCGGGCGAACTTGCCTGGCAACAGGCCGAAGCTGACGCAGCAGACGGCTCAGATGAGTTATACCGGATTACGGTACGCTTTGTGTTGCCCTGGTCGACGGCTTCCGTCGGCGACAGCGGCTCCGAAAGCCTTGAGGTTGCGTATGACAAACAGGCCAGCTCCGTTCCCGACAATCTGCTCGGCACAGACTATGCGACCGGATATGAATGGCTTAATGACAACACGCTGTCTTTGTATGTGGACAAAACCGAAACTTGGAGCCTTTCCGGCACAAAGACGCAACGTTTTAGCTCGCCGCAACTTTTGTTTGCCTTATCCGGCAGCGAAGACAAAGCTTTGGAGGTTTCCGACTTTGATTTTGCCGCAACAACCCAGAGCAATGCCTCCCCGGCACAAGAAACCGGCAACGGCAGCTGGAGCATTTTGCGGCAGGAGATGACACAGGAGGTTGCCTTCAGCAACGGCAGCGAAACGTTCAGCGATGTTTTTGCCTATCCGTCTTACGAGGCTTATTATGAGCTTGACGGGCAGCAGTTTGCTTTTGACCTGGCGGCCGTTTTTTCCGAAAGGCACAGGACGGCGCAAACGGGCAGAAACGAGGTTACCAACACAACCGATGCCACGGTTGATTTTGCCGGCAAAGTTTTTACGGCAGCGGTTGTTACGGTGTTGACGCTCAAAGACGGCGGCGGCGATGAACCCGATCCGGATCCTGAACCGTCCCATGGCAGGATTATTGATTTTGCCGTAACGGCGGTGTTAGATGCCGACGGGCTTGCCCAAAGCGCCAACATTACCAAAAAGGCCGTGATTATCCGCTATGCAAAAGGGTATGAATGGGGCGTGTGCGCTTATGAAGAAGCTTTTCCGGCGCAAATGACCTATACCCAAAGCGGCTATACCGCTTTTAACTCGGCGGCTCAAGAAGGTGCCGGCGGCGATTTCAGGCTTGCCCGCGCCGTGGACAAAGCGCAGAGTATTGAATGGTATGCCGAGGATAATTCTCTGATTGTCGGTGTTGACGCGCTGACCTGTGCCGTTTTGGGCTGGAAAAATATCGTTGACGGACGGTATTCCGCCATTATCAACGGGTATGAAGGCGTTTATGCCGATGACAGGCTGTCTTTAACTCTGACCGCGCCGGACGGAAGTTCCAAAACTTTCGGTGCCGGCAACTGACGGGATATCCCGCCGTTCTTCCCCTGCCGCCGCCGGCTTTCGGCGTGTCGGCGGGGGATTTTTTTGTATAGAACCTTTTTTATAGAGCTTTTTTGCGCCCTTTTCGGGCACAATCGGCGGTATTTTTTGCCGCTTTTCCCCCTCTTTGTTAAAAAAAATTGCCAAAACACACACAAATATAGTTGATTTTTTGTTTATATCATGTTATAAATGGTTTAATATACGGTGTAAACTGATAAACAGAGGTTTTTAAAATGCCACAATCTCATGAGGCCGAAAACAGACCGGACAAAGCTTTTTTACAGGAATTGCAAGAAAAATGCGCATTCCTGGGCATAAGTTTCAGCGAAAAGGAATTTCGGAAAAATCCGGACGCCTATATTGCTGCCGCCAAGCAATATGACAACCGGGTTGAATCCTTCCTTTATGACCGGCGCAACCAGATGCAGGCGCTGCAACGCCGGTTTATGCAAGAAGACAATATGCCCGCAGCCATGGCGCTCGGCAAAGCGCGGCTGGTGCTGACCGAAGAAGTGCACCAGCAGATTTTGGCCGAACAGATGTCAGCAAAGGGCCGCGATATTTTTAATCAGGAATTCGGCATCAGCGGCAGCGATTTGACACTTAAAAAGAATAAAGAACGCCTGGCACGCCTGGCCGATGCTTTCGGAACCGATGCAGAGGCTTTGGCACAAAGGCTGAAAGATGCGCCCAATGTTGCACAGGCGCTGCAAGGCTCCCTTCGCCCGCATGAATTGCAAAAACTGGCCTTATATGATAAAGACATTCAAAATACGGCAAAGCTAATGGCGGCATTTTCTCCCGACCGCCCGTCGCCGGCCGAATTTATGCTCAAAGCCGTGCGCGAAACTGCCGAAAAGGCCCCCTCTTCCGCCGCAGAGACCAAAACCGCCCAACAGAAACCACGGCAAACGGCTGCCGCTGCCATCCAGGCGTTTGCTTCGTACAAAGACAATCTCAGCAGACGGCCGCTGTTGGACGAAAGTGCCAAGACGCTGACGAAAAAGGCCAATTTTGAATATATGCAAAAGATGCTCGGCGACCTCGGGCTGCACGGCAATGATGCCAATCTCTTCAAAATGCAGCTTTCCCGCCACAACGGCACCTTACGCGACTTTTTGACACAATACGGAAAGGCACAGGCTCAAAACACGCCGGCACAGGCCGAAAACACGCAAGCTCCGGACGCAACGGCACGTGATACGGAAGCGCAAAGGCAAGCCGAGGCAATTGAAAAACAAAGGCTTGCGGAGGCGTTAGAGCAGCAGCGGAAAGCCGAAGCGCTTGAAAAACAAAGACAGGCGGAAGCACTTGAAAAACAGAGGCAGGCCGAAGAAAAACGCCGGCAAGCTCAAGCACGGAAACAAGCCAAAGCCGAAAAGCGCGCCATCCGGGAAATTGAAAAACAGGAAATCCGCAAAGCCGCCGAGGCTCTGAAAAAAGAAAAATCCGCCCGCAAAAAGGCAGAAAAAGCCGAGCAAAAACAGGCTCAAAAACTCTTAAAACAAGAAAAAAAGCAACAAATCCTCCAGCTTAAAGCCGCAGAAAAAGCAAAAAAAGAAGCAATACGGCAAGAAAAGGCAAGAGCCCAAGCCGCCGCGAAATTGGAAAAGGCAAAGGCACGCGAGGCTCAAAAGCTGGAAAAGATAAAAGCCAAAGACTTGCGGCAACAGCAGAAAATGCAGGAAAAAGCAGCCCGCAAAGCCCTAAAAGCAAAACGCCGGCAGGATAAACTGGCGCTTAAACTTGCCGAAAAGCAACGCCGTGCCGAAGCGAAACAGCAGAAAAAAGCCCTGCGGCAGGCGCGCCGCCAGGCACGCAAAGAGCGCTTCAAACAGGCCGTTGCCTCTTTTTGCCGGCAAATTGCAAAGCCTTTTGCCCGGGTTGATAAAAAAGAACAAAAACGGCCACAGATGCGGATCTTAACGCCGCGCCGGCAGAAACCCAGCTTGTGGGACAGGCTTTTCAACCGCAAAAAACTGCGGCAAAACGAACAGCGTATCAACAATATTACGCTTAATGTGGAAAATTATAAAAAACAAAAGCTGGAAGAAAAGAAGGCAAAGATTTTACAATTCAAACAAAAAGTCCGCGAAACGGGGCGCAAGACACTGAAATATGCCGCTATCGGCGCACCGCTGGCAACGATGGGCTATTTCGGCGCCAAACAATTGCAAAACGCTGGGCCTGCCTTTGACTTTACCCCCATTACGAGCACTTTCCGGCAAACCAGCCTTGCTGAAGATATTTTTGACCAGGCAACAATCGGTTACAGCGAGGCCGTTTCCCTGCTGGAAAACTCAGGGCTGGAATATATGTATGACGTCAATTTGGAACCTTTTTGGAGCGAAAAGAAAGAGCCGATTGATGAAAGCGACTATACAGCCGAAGTTCCGTTTATCAAAAACGACAAGATGCACAATGTCCCCAATGCCGACTTTTTTAACAAATGTTTTGCCCAAAGCAACTACAATTACGGCGCAAAAGAAAAATACGGCATTTCGGAAGCCGTCTATCGCAACTTTATGTATGACAACCGTTCTTTTGCCCGCCTTTACAATATCGGCAGCTATAAAAATCTTTCATACGATGAGGCGCGCATCATCGCCAAAACCGAGTTTTTTGACAAGTACGGCATCGGGTTTATACAAAACTCCAGCATCGCCTCTTACCTTTACTACACCTTGTTGAAAAACGAACATGATGCCGTTTCCGTTCCAGCCGTTGCCGACGCGGTTGCCAACTATTATAACCTCAGCGGCAAACCGATTACGGACGCGCAGATGCTGGCGCTGAACAATATCAGCTACAGCGGGACGCCGGATCCGAAAGACTGGCACGAGATGATAGCCATGATTAACGCCACAGTCTCAAACCCCGATGACGAAAGCAATTTGTACAAGGCTATCCAACAGAGCCAGTTTACCGTTGCCATCCCGTATGTCAACATTGATACGGAAAAATACATGGCTCAGGCGGCGGTGAACAACGCATATGCCTTTGAGCCGACCTTTGAGCCCGAAACCAAAGACGACTATCTCTTATTCGGCTCCTTTGCCGATATATCCGCGCTGCAAGATATCTATCTGCCGTCAGCGCCCGAAAAAGACGACGCCACCATCTTGGAAGAACAAAAGAAAAAAGATATTGAAATTTTCAGCAAAATTTATGCCCAATGCAGCTTTGATAACGTGGTCAAGCTTTCTTACGGCGAAAAGAACGAAGCATTCCGCGAGGCTGACCGCTCACTGAGCAAACACGGCATCCAGGGGCGTATCCACCGCAGGCTTTATTGCGCCGGCATGAGCATGGCCAGCCTGTGCGAAGCATATGACATCTTCCAACGCCAAAACCCGAACAGCCTCGTCGGCGAATCTATCAAAAACATTATTGAAAAATGCCGCATTAACGCCCACAGCAGTACCGGCATGCGCGATATTATCGCCAAATATTCGGACCGTATCGTTTACAGCGGCAATCTGGAAAAAGACATTAAAGCCTATATGGACGAACACCCTTATTCCATTGTCCAGGCCGGATTTAGGCGCAACGCCGCCGGAAACCAGCATTATAACGGCTTTTTCCCGGCGTTTAACTCGGCTTCTACCGACTCCTATACCTATTGCGCTTATAACAATAACCACTGGGGCAACGAAAATACCTTTGCCAGCGTGCTGCGCGACCAGCGCCGTATCCGCTATGGCAAAAAGGGATGGTTTGTTGATGTTACGGCGTGGATTAACGATGAAACCGACCGCCGGATTCATCACGAACTGGCCAAGCGCGAACAATTGCGGCTGGAGCGTGAAAATCAGGCCATACTTGAAGATTCCCTGCAACAAAATCCCCCGTCGTGGACAATTGCCCTGTCTCATAAGCTATTCGGGCGCAATTAAGCTTTCTTATCCCCGGCAATCCGGCAGAAGCTCCCAAGTTTCGCGCCTATGCCGTTATGCAGAGCATTAGCGGCGGCGGGCGCCACACAGCCCTGTGCGGCATTTTATCTTAATGCTTGACTTGATATTTAAAAGATTGTTAGCTGATTTTAAACCATTTTCGGACACGCGGGCGCTTCATCCGCCGGCGGCAGTCTTTTGCATAAGCCCTCTGCGGCGGGCACATTCGGCAAACGGGAGTTTTTATGACGGCAGAAAAGAATCCGGCCTTAAAAAAAGTTTCCCCGGTGCTGCTTTTTACGGCGGCGGCGGGCTTGTTTTTTATCACAACCCTCGCCGGAACCATGTCCGGTGCGGATACGGCGCGGCTTAACCTATGGCTGGCGCTCGTGCTGGCATGGGCATGCAACCCGGCGCGGCTGGCAGGCAAAGTGCTGGCGGCGTGGGGATTATGCGGCGCCATTGCTGCGCTTGCCGTTTTGTTTTGGCCGGCACGGATTGCAGGCAGCTGGCCGTTTGCCCTGTTTATGCTGGCGGCGGGGATTTTCGGGCGCAGCAGCGAAAACAGCGGTAGCAACCCCGAAAAGCTGATTATTTTTGCCGCGGCCTTTTTTAACCTCTCATTTATTACCAACACGGGACATACCGACGTGCAATATGACTTTGCCTCGTGTTTTAACTATATTGAATACATTTTGGAAAATAACTTTTTGTTTTGGCAGGAAAATCCGCTATTGACGCGGCCGAGCTATTCCACCTACCACCCGATTTTGCATTTTTGGCTGGCGGCGGCGGCAATGCGGGCGGCGCTGCTCGCTGGGGCAGACATGGCACAGGCGGCAGAAGCGGCACAAGTTTTATTTTGTGCCTATATGATGTGGTTTTATCTGATTTCCGCACGGATTTTGCGGCTGTTCCGCCTGCCTCCCGCCCTCCGGCTCGGCGGGCTGGCCCTGATTTGCCTGTTTCCGGCGTATAATGCGATTGCCGGCTATTTTAATAACGATTGCCTGCTTTTACCGCTACAGGCGGGGACAGTTTATTATTCCCTGCTCTATTGCCGCGACGGCGGGCGGAAAAATCTTTGGCTGACAGGCCTTTTTGCCACGGCGGCGGCGCTGACCAAACTTTCGGGCGTATTGGTGTTGCCGATGGTTGCTGCGGCGCTGTTTTTGCGCTGGCGGCGGCTGGGCTATGACCGGCAGGTTTTTAAAGAGCTTTCCCTGTTTACCCTGTTGCTGGCGGCGGGGGTGGCCGTTTGGCCGCTGTATCAGCATTTTCGCCTCGGTATCGGATTCGGTTTTGTGCCGCCGCAGGCACACCTGTCGCTTTTGCCCTATTCTTTATGGGAGCGGTTTAACCCGCTCGGAGCTTTTGTTTATGCGCAAATGTTCTATAACGATTTCGGCATTAACCTTTGGGAAACGATGACCAAAACGGCGCTGTTCGGGCAATGGGATTTTTCCATGCGCGGGGCGGATATTATGCCCGTCATCCGGGGGCTGGCCTTCCTGTACAAAGCCATTTTGGCGCTGGTTGCCCTCGGGGCGGCAATTTTGGGCTGCCGTGCGGTTGCCGGCCGGCGGACGGACAGGCAAGCGGCTGCGCAGAAAAATGCGATAACGGGCGACACGGCCTTTATTGACACGCGGACGGCGTATATCCTGACGCTGCTCCTGGCGGCGGGGCTGCTGGCGGGGCAAATTGCCTTCAGCCTCAAGCACCCGTATATGTGCAACCAGGATTTCCGCTATGTGGCGGCCATTACGTTGCCGTTTGCCCTTATCTTAACGCAATTTTTACAGACGCTGCCCCGATGGTGCCGGATAGCCGGCGCGGCGCTGATGTGGGCTTTCGGACTGACGGCGGCGATTATCTGGTGGCGGATTTCTTTTTAATCTTTTTCTTTGCTTTAATATGTTTTTCCCCGGCTTTAGCAGCAGCACAATGTTTGCTCCAGGCAACTTTTTTTGAGCTTTGAATGTTGACACCCCGGGCAAAATGTGGTATACTGCAAGGGTTAAACCAATTAAAAAACTATAATTATGGCAAATTTTTTTGGATATCTGGACATTTCTCAGGAGGAGTTTATGTCTATGTTGAGAAACGAAGGTCTTAAATGCAACGCCGCCATGCGCGAATATATGGCCGAAAGGGTGCGTGTTCTTAAACCGCGCCAGGTAGCGCTTGACCGCGAAACTTTGCAATACGCAGAGAAAATCGGCGGTTTGCAGCCGGGCGATACGTTTAAGTATGCGAATGCCCAGGGCGGAATTTCCAAGGCAGTTGTCTGCTCTATGTATGACCTGCCGAAGAGCATGGTGCATCCGTTTTTATACTGCTTCAGCGGTATGATGACGGCACATCTGTTTGCGTTTGAAATCTTACGTTTCTATCTCAAACAGACCGGCCGGGTATTGCCATTTTTGTCTTCGGGCAAAGAAGGCAACAAAGGGCTGTTCAAAAAGCTCTTTTACCGGAACAGCGGCCTTATCCGCAAGACGGAATACGATAGCTATTATGCGCTGATGGCTCAAATTGCCGGCAAAGAATATGCGTATCGCTATTACACCCCTTGCACGGACGATGACACCGAAGGGAACCTCGTTGAAATCTATAACTTTGCCAAAGAGCAGGGTTTACAGGAGGTAACATTCGTCATCTGTTCAGGCAATCCGTTTTATGACAAACGGTTGCTGGCCGAATGGATGTGGCAGCTCCGACAGGAAAAATTCAAGGACGTCAAAGTCAACCTCGTGTTGGCACATTGTCCCATTTTCCTGCCTAATCTGCCGGAAGTCGTGCCGGAAGCGAAAATATCCGAGATTTACCTCGGCTATATCGCTGCCAGCATCGGCCCGCTGAAAAAAGACACGGTGCGCTTCAATGGCGTGACCAAGTCTGAAAAGCCGGAACGATATGGCATGCCGGGCGTGTTTAATGCCGATTGGGAAAAGGTTCGGGACATTATTGTCAACTACTCCAACATGGGGTGGCCGAACTATCAGGAAATCCTTTACGGCATCGGACACGAAGAGGCTGTCGCCAACATTATCCTGTCGGATTTGTTTGCGCGTGCTTCTTATACGCCGGAAGATTATGACCGCGGTGCAGAAGCCATGCTGAAGGATTATATATCCTTTATCGGCGGAGCTTACACACGGCAACGCGGCAAATTTAAGCTTTATCTCAAAAATACGCCCGATGAGCGTTATTTTGAATAAGCTTTCTTAACAAACGGCTCCCTTCCCCCACGGGCGGGGAGCTTTTTTTTATGCCTATGTGGTTGCGGGTGGATAAATTGCCGGCACGATTGCAAAATTTTGCGACAGCCGCTATTATGGTGTCGTGGTTTGTTTTTTTAGGAGAAATCGGGCATTATGTGGCAACCGGTGTTAATGATTAACGGGTTTATCGTTTTTATTCTCGGAGCGCTGATGCTGGTGCCGGCGGCAGCGTTAAAATATTATACCGGCTCGTTTGATGCCTTTTTTATCAGGAGCGCCGTTTTTTCCATGTTTATCGGCGGCATGCTCTTTTTGGCCAACTACGGCAAAATCAAAAAAATATCCATCCTGCAAGGCTATCTGATTACCGTTTCGTGCTGGTTTTTATGCCCGTTTTTTTGTGCCCTGCCCTTTTACGGCAACGGCGACATCCTGCAATTTTCCGATGCACTGTTTGAAGCGACATCCGGCCTGACGACCACCGGTTCCACCATTTTGAGCAATATTGAAGCCCAGCCGAAATCCGTTTTGTTATGGCGGGCGCTGCTGCACGGCGTCAGCGGCGTCGGCATCGTGATTTTTGCCGTGGCACTGATGCCTTTTTTGGGAATCGGCGGAACATATATCTTTAATAAGGAAAACTCGGATACGGAAGAAAAATTTCTGCCCAAAATGCACTATATCGCCAAAGATATTATCATTACCTATATCGTGCTCAACATTATCTGCATCGTTTTGCTCAAACACGCGGGCATGAACTGGTTTGACGCAGTGTGCCATGCCCTGGCTACGCTCAGCACCGGCGGGCTTTCTACAAAAAATAATTCCATTGCCTACTTTGACAGCGTGACGATTGAAACGATTATCGCCGCCTTTATGCTGCTCGGATCGCTGCCGATGACTTATTTTATCCTTATTGCCAAGCGGCATAACCTGGCTTCCGTCTTCGGCAACCAGCAAGTCAATACCTTTTTGAAATTTATTTTCGGCTATATCCTGATTGTCAGCATTTTCCACGCCTATGAGGCGGATATCCCGTTTTGGACATCATTCCGCTATGCCGCTTTTAACATGATTTCGGCGGTGTCTACCACCGGATTTTCTTCCTGCGATTTTATCCAGTGGGGGCCGTGGGTGGTCTGTGTCTTCCTTACCCTGTTTATGACCGGCGGCTGTACGGGCTCCACGGCCGGTTCGGTTAAGATTTTCCGCTGGCAGGTTATTTTTGCCTTTTTCAAAAAAAGCGCCACAAACTCATTGTCCCCCAACCAGGTTACCGTGATGAAAGCCGGGGGCAAGGTGATTGACGACCAGGTGGTTTCATCGGTGTTTGTAATGATGGTCGGCTTTGTGCTGGCGATTGTCCTCTTTACGCTGATTATCTCCATGACCGGCGTTGATTTTGTGACGGCACTCGGCGCGGTTACCGGCAATATTGCCAATGCCGGGCTGGGGCTGACCGAAGCAACGGGGCCTTCGGGGAATTTTGCCGGCTTTACGCCGTTTGTCAAATATCTGCTGGCTTTTATCATGGTACTGGGCAGGCTGGAAGTGATTGCCGTTTTCGTCCTGCTGCATAAAATCCGGATTATGTAAAAAAATACCTGCCGCCTTATTAACAAACTGTCACATTATGTGATAATCTCTGCCCGGGCGGCGGGCTTTTTTTTGCTTTACAATGCGGGCAAAAAAGACTATACTGCTGCCAGTGTTAATTTTTTAGGAGAAAAACAATGATACATCCTTCTGCTGTGATTGAAGATGGTGCTCAAATTGACCCGTCTGCCGAAATAGGCCCTTTCTGCTATATTTCCGGACGTGCCAAAATCGGTGCCAATAACCGCTTGATTGCACGGGTTACCGTATTGGGCAACACAACCATCGGCGAAGGAAACGTTATTTTTCCGGGAGCCTGCCTCGGCGGCGGACCGCAAGACCACGGCAATGAATTCCAACCCGACGCGCGCCTTTTTATCGGCTCGCACAATGTTATCCGCGAAAATGTTACCATGCACGCCGGCACGCCGAAAGGGCAGACGTCTTATGACGGCAAGGAACCGGAAAAGCTGACGACCCGTGTCGGCAGCAACGGCATGTTTATGGTCAACTCGCATATTGCACACGACTGCGTGGTCGGCGATAATGTCATTATGACCAACAACGCGGTTATCGGCGGACATGTCCGGCTTGAAGACGGCGTTATCCTCGGCGGACAGGCGGCGGTGCACCAATTCTGCCGAATCGGGCGCAAGGCGATGATCGGCGGGCTGACGGGCATCGGGCGCGACGTTATCCCGTTTGCAATGGTTACGGGCGACCGCGGCAACCTGCGCGGGCTTAACCTCGTCGGCCTGAAAAGAAGCGGCTATGACGAACATACCATTAAAACCGCCACGCGCGCCTATATGTTTATATTCAAATCCCGCCAAGGAACTTTTGAAGAGCGTGTGCAGGAAGCAAAAGCCAAATTTGCCGATTGCGAGATGGTGCAGGAACAAATTGCCTTTATTGAGCAATCTATGCACAGCCGCCGGCAGGTTTTGGTTGCAGAATAGGCATTTCGGGGTTTATACTGTTCCCGCGAGCCGGTTATGGCTTGCGGGATTTTTTTTATGGCAGATGCGGGCGGCGGAACTTTATTACCGGAATGCCCGGGTGCCGAAAGCATGGCGGAGGAATATATGCGGCAGAAAAAAATTATCCTATGGGTATCGGCGGCGTTTTTGATTTTGACGGCGGCAGGAGGCATTTGCTATTCTCTAAATATGCGTTCCGAAAATCTGGAGATTGAATACACCCCCCTCGCCCAAGGCCGAAACACGGCCGTTTTTGCCGCTTATTCGGCGGACGGCACCGTTGCGGACTATGTTGTCAGCTATCTCAAAAAGCTTAAAGAAATTGCGCCTAATATCATTTTTATTACCGACAACCCGATGCGGCGCCGCGAGGCCGAAAAGCTCCGCCCCTATGCCAACATCGTTATTGCCCGGCGGCACGGCGAATACGACTGGGGCTCGTATAAGCGAGGCTATGCGCTGCTCCGGCAAGAAGGGCTGGTTAATGCGGACGGGCAAAATTCCGACGCGGCACCTTATCTGATTTTTGCCAATGATTCCGCCCTTTTGGTTGCGCCGTCGCTAAAGCCGGTTTTGCAGGCGGCGGAAAAATCCGGAGACGCCGTTTTCGGCATTACCGCCAATGCCGACGGCTTTTACCATTTGCAAAGCTATTTTATGATGTTTATGCCGCAGGTTTACACCGCGCCGGAATTTGCCGCCTATCTTAACGCCGTCCGCCCGCAAAAGGACGGGCTGACCGTTGCCTACCGCTATGAAGTCCCTTTTACGGGCTATTTGCAGAACCTTGGCTTTACGGCGGCGACGCTTATCCCTTATGAGCAGCTTTCGTATCTGCCGCTTAATGACAAAAACTGCTATCCGCTGACGCTTCTGGCAAATTTCCACGCCCCGTTTTTGAAAATGCGCACGTTTACCGAAAGGCTTAACGTTCAGGAACCGCGGCGCCTGGTTTTCAACTGGCTTCAAAAAAATGCGCCGGACGCTTACCGTGATTTGCTTGAACACCTGGAAAAAATAAATTCGCCTTATCTGAAGGAGGCACGCTGATGAAAACCGTTCCCGATATGCCCAACAACCGCCTGTCCATGGTTATTTCTTTTTTGACACGGCGCAAACAAAACGCCGGAAAGCGCAGCATTGCCGCCATTTGCGTGCTGATTGCGCTGACGGCAGTGTCTTGTTTTTATCTGGCCGCACAGCCGCGGCGTTATGCCGTTTTTGCCGGATACAGCGCCGACGGCAACGTTTCCCCTTATGTTATCCGTTATCTTAAAGGGTTAAAAGCCGTGACGGACGGCGTGGTCTATATTACGGACTCTCCGCTCTCAAAAACAGCACAAAAGCAGGTTAAGCCTTATATCATCCATGGCGAATTCCAACGGCACGGCGAATACGACTGGGGCTCGTATAAACGAGGCTACCAATGGCTCAAAAAACAAGGGCTGCTTGATAAAGCCGACGAACTGGTTTTGGCCAATGATTCCGCCTATGCCCCGCTCAACAGCTTTAAGCCGATGTTTAAAGACATGGCCAAACGCCCGGGGCTTGATTTTTGGGGAAATACGCAAAACAGCACCTTTAACCCGCATTTGCAAAGCTATTTTCTGGTTTTGCGCCAGCCGGTGCTCCGCTCCAAAAATTTTGACGCCTTTATCAACGCGGTTAAGGCGCAGCCGCACCATTCCCTCTATATTACCGAATATGAAATCAAACTGACGCCCATGCTGCAAAACCTCGGCTATAAATGGGGCAGCTATATCCCGCGGAATTTCATCAAGGTGGCAGAAGGGCATTCGGCTGACCCGAACTCCTATCCGGTTACCCTTATCGGAAAATACGACAACCAGTTTTTGAAGCGGCGCACATTCACCGATAAGCTGCCAATTGAAGAGAACCGCAGCAAGCTGATGAAACTGCTCAAACTGAAAGCACCAAAAGCTTATGACAATATTGTTGCCGATTTTCCGGGTGCTGTCCAAAAAAGGCAGGCGCCGGCTGGCTCTTCCGCTCCGGCTGCCGGTGAACCTGCGGCCTGACCAAACGAAAGGATTGCCATATGCCCAAAACCCTGACCCCTGCCCCGAAACCGCGCCTGTTGCCGCTCAGCGGACTGAAAGCGCTGGCGGTTATCGGCGTTATTGCCTGCCATACCGGAGCTTTGCCGCAATGGGATTTGTGTGCGCGCATGGTGGAGCTGTTGTTTTTGCTTTCGGGCTTTTGCATGGCGTATAACCACGGTGATGCTTTGACCGGCGGCAGTTTTTATGACGGCTGGCGGACGGTTTGGCGCAAGCTGCCGCAAATTTATCCGATTCATCTGGCGACTTTTTTGCTACAGCTGTTTTTTGTGGCAAAATGGGCGGCAAAGCCGCTCGGGTTTACGCTTTCCTTCGGCCTTTTGAATCTGGCACTGCTGCAGGCGTGGTTCCCGAAAACGCAATTTATGTTCAACAACGTGTCCTGGTTTTTGAGCGCACTCGCCTTTTGCTATTTTGTTACGCCGGCCTTAACCGCCGTCGCACGGCGGGCAAAAGAGACAGGAAAGCTGTGGCTCATGTTTGCGATTTTGGCGTCGGTGCGCCTGTATCTGGAATATATGCGGCTGACCTATCCGATGGAGCTGTGGTATGACCTGCACACAAATCCGCTTATCCAGAGCCTTAATTACAGCCTTGGGTTTGTTGCGGGGATTTATTTTACCGGGAAATCGGCGTTCAATGCCTTTTGGCGCGAGCGCCTGTCCGTTATGCAGGTTTCGTGGCTGGAGATTTTGCTGACGGGGTTGTATCTCGCCTGCTGCTATGCCCTGGCGCGGGATATGTACCGGCTGTTTTTTGTGATGGCGGCGCTGCCGATGATTTATATCCTGGCCGGCGGGCGTGGGCTTTTGGCGCGGCTGCTGGCATTGCGCCCGCTGGTGTGGCTGTCGGCTTTTAACCTGGAAATATTTATGCTTCATTCGTTTATTTTGTATTATTATCCGGTGCAACCCGGCGATTTATGGTATTATGTTAAATTTTCGGGGCTGGTGCTCGGTGCGGCGATAATTTTCCGGCTCGCCTATCGCGGCCTGTACCGGGCGGCGCGGCGGCTGTATGGATTTTACCGCGGCCGGAAACAAACGCCGAAACGGGTGGCTTAGGGTTGAAATGGCCTGTTGGGAACGGCCGGAGATTTACGGCGGACAGTGGAAAAGACAGAAATTGTGCAAAAAAATCCCCCGTTTTGAAAATTCTTCTTGACTAGCAAAAACATTTGCCCTAAAAAAGACGGCGACGGGTCCTTAGCTCAGTTGGTTAGAGCCGGCCGCTCATAACGGTCTGGTCGTAGGTTCGAGTCCTACAGGACCCACCATTTAAAAGCCCTGGTTTTGCGCCGAGGCTTTTTCTGTATCCGAAAAACGGCAGGATTTCTGCGAAGACCTTTTAATTTTTTTTCAAATTTTCCACATTGCTTGACGGTTGTAAGCCTAAATGCCGTTTACATTCCTTGCTGAATTGCGTTACACTTTCGTATCCCACGGCATACGCTGCCTTTTGAGCGATATAATTTTTGGCCAACATCAAACGTTGAGATTCATTCAGGCGCATTTGTTTCTGATATTGAACAGGGCTCATGCTGGTAACTTTTGTAAAATTGATGAATTAAATCAAATTGCTGTATCCACGCCGATGATGGGCGACCGCTATGGTGCCGATCAGGCGGCGCTGTTCGGAAAATAATATAGCGCAGATAGACAGGTATGTCCAATCCATTACTTAAAACCGGGGCTTTTTGCGTACTTTCCAGGTAGCATACAGCAGTGCAGAACGCCGCGCCAAACTTACCCGGATACCATATAAATACCCGGGCAGTTGCAGCGTAAAAATCCGATTTTTCAGCGGATAAAATTGGTAAATTCAACTTTTTCGGCGGCAGGCGGCAAAATGCCTGCTTTGGCGGCGGCTTCTTTGCATTTCAGAAAATAAGCCATATTTTTTGCCAAAATACGCATATTTTGTATCCCTTCCTTATCCTGCAGGACTTCTTCGGGAACGGCGCCGTGCACCATATTCCAGTAACGCCCCGAGATGACCGGCATCTCGGCAAGCAGAATTTTCATCCCTTTTCTCCGCTTGTTATTTATTTCAAACGTATCTTACTCTTTTGGCAGGATAAAAGTAAACCAAATTATTTTTATTTATTTCAAAAAAATTCAGATAAATTTCAGATTGGCAGAAAAAGTTAAAGGCAAAATTCAGCTTTGTACCAATGCGGAGAAAAAAATGAAACGCACTTTTTTGTTATTTTGCCTTATTGCAGCCAGCCTGCTGCTTATTTATGCTTCCGGAGCGGTTGATATTTCCGGGGCAGACTTGTTTTACCGCAGCGGCTTTTACCTGAACGGCAATGTTTTGGTGCAAGCCGTTGACACATATATGGAATATGCCATCTGCGCCTTGTTTGCCGCGGCAGCCGACCTGTGGCTTTCGCAAAGGATACGCCTGCCGGAATTTATAAACCGCAAATTCGGCGCCCTTATGCAAAAATTTCCGGTCAGCAACCGGCAAATGTTGTTTTTAAGCGTGTGCTTTTTCGGCTGGTGCATTGCCATGCCCTATGCTTTTAAAATGTTTTTTCACCGCGCACGCCCCTATCAAACCAATATTTTCGGCGGCGACTGCCTTTTCAGCGGCGCATTTGTCAAGTCCGTATGTCCGGCCGGCGACTCGTTTATCTCCGGGCATACGTCGTTTGCCATGTGGCTGCTGGCGCCGGCGCTCATTCTGCCGCCGCGTTTCCGCCGCGCCGGCATCGCCGTTGCCATATTTATTGCCCTGAGCGTGGCCTCCTGCCGCCTGTCGGGCGGATACCATTATTTTACCGACGTCTATTTTGCCATGCTGCTCTGCGGCGCCGGGATTTGTTTTACCTACCGCCGCCTGTTTGCCACACCGGAAGCAGCCGGCCTTTTGAAAAAATAATATTTTTTTGAAAAACGGAGAAAGCCAATGATTGAACTTAAATCCAAATCATTCAAAACCGAACTCTACCGCAAAGCCATCCACCTGAGTTCGCTGTGGATGCCGCTGCTCATTATATCCATGCCGCGCAACTTTTGCATTATCCTCTTTTGCGGACTGCTTGCAGCCAATTTTCTGGTGGAATATGCCGCTTATCAAAAAATGCCAGGATCGGCACGCTGTTTCGCCGGATGTTTATCAAAACGCTCCGCAACCGGGAAATAAGCCGCACCCGCTTTACGCCGAGCGGCTCGGTATACATTTTGGCGGCAGCGCTTACCGTTTCGGTCTGCTTTTCGCCGCTGGCGGCGGCTGCTGCCATGAGCGTCGTGCTGATATCCGATACCTGCGCCGCGCGCCGGCAAGCCGCTCATTATGCTGCTGCTCATCTTGTCGGCGGCTTCCGACTATGCGCTGCAAAAACTGGGCATTGTCATCAATTCGGACATGATACGCAACTTTGCCGAGACCAACCTACGCGAGGCAGCAGACTTTTTGACGCTGCATTCGTTCTTTTATGTCCTGCTTTTGGGAATTGCCCCTGCCATTTTGGTATGGCGCACGGATATCCGCTTTTCCCCGTTTAAACAGGAACTCAAAAAGCGCCTGTTGTATTTTCTGGCGGGGCTGCTTTGTGTCGGGCTGATTGCCTCCGTTTCATATAAAGAATATGCCTCGTTCGGGCGCAACAACAGCCATGTGCGCTATTATATCAATACGTTTAACTATATCTATGCCGTCGGGCACTATTATCAACGCAATGCCGAGGCAAAACGGAAATTCGCCATTCTTGACGACAAGCCGACCGTTTTGCCCGATGCCGAAAACAAGCCGAGAGTTGCCGTTTTGCTTATCGGAGAAACGGCACGGGCGCAAAACTTTTCGCTTTACGGCTATGAACGCGATACCAACCCCATGCTGTCGCAAGACAAAGAAATCATCGTATTCAACGACGTGGCTTCGTGCGGAACGTCTACGGCGGTTTCCCTGCCCTGCATGTTCTCGCATTTTACACGCAGGGATTTTGACGTTACCGACGCACGCTATACGCAAAACCTGTTAGACATTGCCAAAGCGGCCGGATATGACGTGATTTGGAAAGATAATGACGACGGCTGTAAAAAAGTTTGCGACCGCGTGGGCAAAATTGATGCCAAAACCGGCAACAAGCAGCCCTTTTGCTTCGGCAACTATTGCCATGACGACATGCAGCAAAAACGGGCACCTGCGGCGGGGCGCCCGTTTTTTTCAACCCTGTTTCGGTTTGCCGCCGCGGGGTTTCAGCCCGCCGCCGGACGGTTGATTTTGCGGTAGACATACACCGCCGTCGGCACACCGAGCAACATTCCCCACATGCCAATTAAGCTATGAGCAATGTATAAGATAATTAAGGTCATTACCGGGTTGATGTGCATAAA
>CALXTP010000073.1 GCA_944391435.1 uncultured Alphaproteobacteria bacterium
CGCAGGCAATATACTCCGCCCCCGGAAAAAGCTCTTTGCAGGCTATATGCGAATACGCGCCCATCGCTCCCTGAAACGTAATTTTCTGCATCGTCGTATCCTCTTTACTTCATTTTTATTAAAACACAGCCTAAAATCATAACCTAAAAAGCCAAACTGTCAAGCCAGATATGCGGCTCGCCTGCACTTCTCTCACTCTTCAAAAAAAGCGGCAAAAGAAACTTGACAAAAATATGAATATTCAGTATAGTATTCTCTGAGAAGTTATCATTATGTCTAACCAAAAAAATTCTATTATCATGAAGAATTTTTTCGCAATTGCAGCCCTTGTTGCTGTAATGAGTGTATTAAGCGCATTTACCGCTAATGCGCAAGTGATTAACCCTCAGGCTCAGTCTGGCGCTGAGATTCAAAACCCGAAATGGTTATGGGTCGGTGATACTTTCTTTGAATGGACCGATGAACTGCTCATTGTTACATCCATTCAGAGCAAAGATGCACCTATAAGGCTTTCTCAGCCCGTGCTGCAAAAAGACGGTTCTTTCACCGAGACTCCGCCGAGAAACATTTTCACCGACGTTTACAACCCAGTAACCGGATGGGAAAATGAAAGACCGATAGTTATCGGCGGCAGCGGAAGGCCTGAATCGTACATGGTGGCAGAAAAGACGTATACCGAATACGTTAATAACCTCATCAAAACCGATTACTATGAGGTTCCCAACAAAAACGGCTTCATAGAAACGATCAGAGACCACCTGGTCTATGATGTAAAGGTCGAGAAGGGAAAGGTCTCGCTCCGCATTCATTGCATCACTTACACTGATGGCGAAGAAACCGGAGACAAAACCTTGTTCGAGCATACCTATGTTCTCGAAACCAACCGTTGAAATCCGTCTTGGAAATCAGCGGCTTAACCTCAAAAAAAGTTCCCCCTGCAAAGGAGGAACTTTTTTCTTACCCGTTAAAAACCGCACGGCATACGGACGGCTAAACCGCCATATCTCACATTGCCGTTTATTTTTTATCTCTCTTCAACACACACACGTCATTCCCTTCGCGTTCATCTGGGCAAAAACGTTCGCACAACCGTTCATTCCATCTCAATCCGACGACAATAGGCGCATCGCACGCATAGCATATTCCCTCATCATCCATCAATGGCTTGTCCGGCGGACAATTCGGAACGCTCGGCACATTGCCGCCCAC
Organism: uncultured Alphaproteobacteria bacterium; assembly: GCA_944391435.1. Classification (GTDB taxonomy): domain Bacteria; phylum Pseudomonadota; class Alphaproteobacteria; order RF32; family CAG-239; genus CAG-267. The sequence goes on from CALXTP010000073.1 coordinate 1,210, forward strand.
CCAATACAAAATGGTGCGGTTCGGACAAATATCTTCGCAATCTTTATCTATATTGCAATCCGACGGAATACGCACCGCCTTTTCTTCATCACAGGCAAAGCAGGCACCGTCCCACCTTTGCAGCGGCTTATCCGGAGGGCAGATAATGTCCTCCTGTGAATTGTCCGATATTATATTGTCGTTATTGGTATTTTCTTTCTTGGCAAACTCTTCGCCCGCTTCATAATCGGCAACCTCAGCCTCATGCGGGGTCGCAAAACAGCTGCCATACGGCGATTTGTAAGGAAATTCTTTCGGACATTCTTTAAGAGCACAGTTAATCCTGAGCACGCTGCTGCCGCTCCCCTCATAATTAGTTTCGCGGTTTGGGCACAAATAAGTGCACGCCTCGTCACTTCCCACTTCAAAAGCAAACCGGCTATCACACGATTCGCAACGGTTAAACTGGATAAAATCGCACTCCCCGGCATAAGCCGAAGAAACTGCCAACATACCCGTCAACAACAATAAAAAAGTTCTCATTTTCCACTCCCTTCATATAGGCAGCACACCGGCCGCGGTATTGGTTAATATTCCCCCGCCGCGGCAAATTTGTCCTTCCAGGTTTTCATCACGGCAACCGCTTCCTCGCGGCATTCCGGCATCGCTATCCCGTAAACCCCGTCTTTAAGCATTTGGTAAAGCTCATCGTCCCTGAAGCCGATTGCTGCCGCATCTTCCCTGGTTGCCGCAAAATAAATTTTTTCAATATTCGCCCATTTCGCCGTCATCAGGCACATCGGGCACGGCTCGCAGCTGGTATAAAGCACACAGCCAGACAAATCCCATGTCCCCAAAACCTTGCATGCCTCACGTATGGTATAGACTTCGCCGTGCGCCGACGGGTCATTTTCTGCCAGCACATGGTTGCACCCGCCGGCAACCTTTTTGCCGTCTTTATAGATAACCGCGCCGAACGGCCCACCGTATAATTTATCTTCCTGCACCGCTGCCGCCGATAAAGCAATCGCCTCTTTCATCGCCGCAACATCGGCCGCACCATACTTTTTGCCAATCGCATCTCCGGCCGTTGTCCTCGTCCGTACCTCTGTCATCTCTGCTCCTTACTCTTTTTTATTCTTTAAAAAACTTATTGCTTTTCGGAAATCCGAACGGCACCAGCCGTCCGACCTGAGCCCTGTGTCCAAGCCAGGTCAGCAACTCTTTTTCGTTTGCCACGCCGCCCGAACGGTTATAGCAAAAGCCGTCTTCTTCCTTAAATATCTGCATATCGCTCATTTTTCCGCCGGTCTGATATTTTTGCAAACCGACGCCACGCCCGCGCGCCATGGTCGGAATTTCCTCCAGTTTAAAAATAAGAAGCTTGCGGTTTTCGCCGACCACGGCCACCATATCGCCAGTAATCTTCTTGCAGAATGCCGCGTTTTCGCCATCCGCCAGATTCAATATCTTGCGCCCGTTGCGGGTTTGTGCCAGAATATGGCTTTCGTCAATCACAAATCCGTGCCCGCAATCGGAAGCAACCACATACTTGGTCCCCTTTTCAAACGCAAACATCGCACACACGTTGTCGTTGACACCCAAATCCGCCATCAGCCGCACCGGCTGCCCGAACCCTCGCCCGGAAGGTATCTCGCTGGCATTGATATTAAAGAATTTGCCTGATGTATCAAACAGGATAATCTTATCCGTCGTATAGGCATGGATAGCCAGCTGCAGCGCATCATCTTCCTTAAACTTAAATTCATCGCCGAGCGGGACATAACCTTTCATGCTCCGTATCCAGCCTTTCTGCGACAAAATAACCGTAATCGGCTCTTTTTCAACCATAACTTCAATCGGCACGTCCACATCTTCCGGCATATCCGCAAACTGGCTGCGACGGCGCCCGAGCGGCGTCTTCTTGCCGAATTTTTCCTTCATGGCGTTGATTTCTTCCGCCAGTCGCGCAAACCGCATTTCTTCGCTGCCCAAAAGTGCCTCAAGCCCGTTTTTTTCCTCCGTAAGCTCATCAAACTCGCCGCGGATTTCTTCTTCTTCCAGCTTGCGCAAATTTCTGAGCTTCATATTGAGGATAGCCTCCGCCTGATTATCGCTCAGCCCGAATTTCGCTATCAACGATGCCTTGGCATCGTCTTCCTCGCGGATAATGCGTATAACCTCATCCAGATTAAGGTACGCCACCAGATAGCCGGATAAAATCTCCAGCCTAGCCAAAATCTTGTCCAGCCGGTATTGCGACTTGCGGATAAGCACTTTGTGCCGATGGTTCAGATATTCTTTCAACACTTCTTTCAGGCTCATCACCCGCGGCACGCAATCCGATGACAACACATTCATGTTCATCGCAAAACGGATTTCCAGCTCCGTCTGCTTAAACAAATGCTCCATCAAAAGGTTCGCATCCACCGAACGATTCTTCGGCTCCAGCACAATCCGCACATCATGTGCTGACTCATCGCGCACATCTGACAACAGCGGCAGCTTTTTATCTTCCAATAGCTGGGCTATCTTTTCAATCAGTTTGGATTTAACCACCTGATACGGAATTTCCGTTACCACAATCTGATATTGCCCTTTGCCGAGGTCTTCTTTTTCCCATTTGGCACGAATGCGGAAATACCCCTTGCCGGTTTCATAGGCATTGACAATCGCTTTCTGGTCAGCAATAATCAGCCCGCCGGTCGGAAAATCCGGCCCTTTGACAAATTTAACCAAATCAGCCGTTTCACATTCGGGATTTTTTATCAGATACAACAAAGCATCGGCCACTTCGCCGAGATTATGCGGCGGAATATTGGTCGCCATGCCCACGGCAATCCCCGAAGACCCGTTGCACAAAAGGTTCGGCACCGCTGCCGGCATAACCACCGGCTCCTGCTCCTCGCCGTCATATGTATCCATAAAATCAACGGCATTCTCGTTTAACCCCTCCATCAGCGCAATGGCAAACTCGGTCAGCCGGGCCTCTGTGTACCGCATTGCCGCCGCGCCGTCACCGTCAATATTGCCGAAATTGCCCTGCCCGTCCACCAGCGGATAGCGCACCGAAAAATCCTGCGCCAGGCGCACCATGGCGCCATAAACCGCACTGTCGCCATGCGGATGGTATTTACCGATAACATCGCCGACCACGCGCGCACATTTTTTAAAGCCGGATTTCGGATCCAGCTTCAACTGCCGCATGGCATACAGCAAACGGCGGTGCACAGGCTTCAAACCGTCGCGCACATCAGGCAGCGACCGCGCCACGATTGTTGACATCGCATAAGAGAGATAGCGCTTGCTTAATTCTTCTTTGAGTTTGACGTCATGAACTCTTTCATCAACAATTTCTTCTTCTTCCATTTTTACCTCAAATTCCCTGATATGCGTTTGCCAATACCGCTTGCCAGGCACTTTTCCGCCGGGTTTCACAACCTGATTTATTCGGCAGCCTGCGCCAGCAGACAATCGCCTGCCACCGTTTTCCCCGCAGCATAATCATTGCGAACCACGGCTTTTTCATCCTCAGCTCGTCCGGCATCTGCCACCGCTCCGTTCCCTGCACCGCCGGCAACCGCAGCCGCCGGCATATTCCCTGCCGCAACCGCAGCATTGCCAACCGCGCCGCAGGCCTCCCCGGCCCAATGCCGCAACAACGCCGCCCGCCCTTTGGGCACAGACAGATTATGAAACTTGAAAAAGTGCTCTTTCAAGAAAAATCCTGTCATTTTTAGCACATTAAAAATTTCAGCATAAGTCGCATCATAGCGGTTATCCACAACAAAATGCGGATACAAAAACAGCCGGTCATGATAGGGCGCCCCGACCTCGCGGCACACTGCCTTTCCGGTTTTGGGCGAAACATAACAAAGTTCTCCTGTCTGCCCCGTCACCGCACAGCAGTCCAGCGATAGCCCCAGCCCCAGATATTCCAGCGCATAAAACTCAAAATACGCATAATGCAGCAGCATATCTTTGACGCTGCCCGCCGTAAAAAAGCGCCCCGCCACATCATACAACAGCGGCACTTCCTCATTTTCATTAAGCAGCATCGTAAACATCGGCAACAGCGAGCTCATCAGCTCCAGCCGCGGCATATCGCCCATCATCAGCACTGCATTCGGCTCCAGCAGCTCCAGCCGGAACAGCCGCCGCATATTTTCTTCCAGCCGTGCCGACGCCTCAAAAAAAAGCTTATTCCCCGGTTGAAACAGCCCGCGGTTTTTCTTCCCCGCCCCTTCGGACACAAACCCGGCAATTTTGCCTTTGCCCTTGGTCAAAAGCGTAACAATCAGCGCCTTTTCGCCGTATTTGCGTGCTCCGAGCACATATCCTTCATCTTTGATAATCATCTTCCGCCGGCAACATTATCCTCATTGGCAAAAGCATAAATCCCGGCTTGCCAAATGTCAAGCCTGATACCGGCCTTTTCCTCCCCGGTTCACGCTTGCCAGCCCATGCCGTCCCAAACCGTTTCTCCAAAATACGTCAAGCGCCCACGATACAGCCGCGGGCGCCCTGCTATATTTCTCTAAAAAATATCCAGCCGTTTGCGCACTTCGTCAAACTGTTTCAAAACTTCCAACACGCCTTTCATATCTTTGAGCGCAATGGTATTCGGCCCGTCGGAAAGTGCCTTGTCCGGATTCTCGTGCGTTTCCATAAACACTGCCGCCACGCCGACGGCAACCGCCGCCCGCGCCAGCACCGGCGCAAACTCGCGTTGTCCGCCCGAACTGCCGCCCATGCCGCCCGGCTGTTGCACCGAGTGCGTCGCATCAAAAATAATCGGGCAGCCCGTATCCGCCGCCATCCGCGGCAGCCCGCGCATATCCGTCACCAGCGTGTTATAGCCGAAACTTGTCCCCCTCTCGGTGAGGCAGACATTGCGGTTGCCCGATTCATCGCACTTGATGACCAGATTTTTAGCCTCCCACGGCGCCAAAAACTGCCCTTTTTTAATGTTAATAACCTTGCCGGTTTTGGCCGCCGCCACCACCAGATCCGTCTGCCGGCACAAAAACGCCGGTATCTGCAACATATCAACGTGTTCCGCCACAATCGCACATTGCTCTTTCTCATGCACGTCGGTAACAATCGGCAGATTGTTATAAAGCTTCTTGATTTCATCAAACGTGCGCATTCCTTCTTCAATGCCGACGCCGCGCGCCCCGTGAATAGACGTCCGGTTCGCCTTGTCAAACGACGCTTTAAAGATATATGGGATATTAAGTTCCTTTGTTATCTCCACCATCGCGCCGGCAATATCAACCGCATGCTGCCGGCTCTCTATCTGGCACGGGCCGCAAAGCAAGCCGAACGGCAGGTTATTTGCAAGTTTCACGCCGTTAACATCAACAACTCTCTGTTCCATGGGATATCTCCTTAAAAAAAATCCATATATGCCGCCAGAGTAAGACCGTTTTCAGCCCGCGTCAAACAAAATTCCCCTTTTCTCAACAAACCGGCATTCAGGCCGCATCCCTTTTTAACCGCAACAAAACCGGTAAAATAACCTGCCGAAACTTCATTGCCCGCATAAAAAATCCCCTCGGCCGCAAACGCGGCGGAAGGGATTTCTTTAATGAAGACGCAAATCAAAACAGATTATGCACGTTTGCCGCGCATCCTGTCCATTTGGGTCATCTGATAGGCATAAATCGTCGCATAGGACACGCCTTTCTGAGCCATCAGCTCTTCCAGGGATGAACCGACCGTTTCGGCTTCTTTCAGAGCACGTTCGCGGACAATTTCCAAAACCTCGGGCTGCAACGCAATGTTATAGTTGACGGCATACGTAAACAGGGTCCGGATATCAGACTTCAACAAATGTTCCTGCAAAGCAGCCACCTGCGATATGCCCCCGCGCACCAGATACTTTTTGTTTTTGTATCTTCTGTGCCATCCGCTCCGGCTCAAAGCCAAAGCAAACGTAAACAGCGTCGGGTTGTTATCCAGAAGATAATCCAACGACTGAAGATAGAACTGAGACGTTTTCAGATTGTCCATATACATACGCAAAAATTTTCGCGCATTAAACAAAGACATCTGACACAAAGCATGCATAAATGCACATTCATTCTCTGCGCAAACAGCGCTGACCTCGGCCTCGCGAATAAGCGATAATGCCAACTTTTCTGAATCTTTCATAATAAAAAAAATAAAAATTTAAAAAAAATAAGGAATGTCTAAATAAGATAATCCATTTAGACACATTTGTAAAGCCCTAATCGCTCATTTTTTCTTTTTTACCGAAAAATTCCCCTCATCGGCAAAACGGCCGGAACAATTCCGGCCGTTTACCAAAAGCTGCCCTCGGCACTATTTCAGACGGCGCCGTGTGTCTCTTTGGCAAATTTGACATAATCTTTGTAATACTCTTCCAGGCTCTGCTGAACCAGATAATTGACTGTTCCCTTCAGAAAACGCCCGCGCCTGTCGGCCTTGCCTGCGGGAATTCCCGTCAACAGTTCTATACCGTCATCTACATTATCAATCGCATAAATGGAAAATTGCCCGTTTTCCACTGCCTCCACCACATCTTCGCGCAGCATCAGGTTGACCACGTTGGTACGCGGAATAATAACGCCCTGGTTGCCGGTCAGCCCGTTATATTTGCAAACCTCAAAAAAGCCCTCTATTTTCTCGTTAACACCGCCTATCGGCTGTATCTCGCCGAATTGGTTGATAGAGCCCGTTACCGCAAGCGACTGTTTAATCGGCAGCTCGGCAATGGCAGACAACATGCAATAATATTCGGTTGAAGACGCCGAATCGCCGTCCACACCGCCATAAGACTGCTCAAACACGATGGATGCCGACAACGACAGCGGCGAATGTTTGGCAAAGCGGTTGGAAATAAGCGCCTGCAATATCAATACACCCTTAGAGTGTATAGGCCCGCTCATCGCCACTTCGCGCTCAATATTGACAAATTCTCCTCGCCCGAGTCGCACCTGCGTCGTAATCCGCGTCGGTTTGCCGAAAGAGTTGCGGGTAAAGTTATAGACCACCAGCCCGTTGATTTGCCCGACCCCTTCGCCTTTGACATCAAGCAAAATCGTCCCTTTGTCAATCTGTTCCAACATGGCACGGTTAATCCGGTCCGAACGATAAATTTGCGATTTAATCGCCTGGTCAACATGGTTTTTGCCGATTTGGCTGGCTTTAGACATCCGCGCCCAATAATCCGCCTCTTTCAACAAATCGCCGATAGAAGAAATATGCGCCGTCAGCTTTTCCGTATCATCGGCCAACCGCGATGAATATTCAATCACGCGCGCCACGGCCTGTTTGTTTAACGACCGCAGATTTTTCTTCTTAGTCAGCGAACCGATAAGTTTGGCATATTCAATCTCGTTTTCATCGGTGCGGTCAATAATCGTGCCAAAATCGGCTTCCACCTTAAAATAATCGCTGAAATCAGGATCGCGTTCGCTCAACAGGTCATACAATTCGGCATCGCCGGTCATAACCACTTTGACGTCAAGCGGTATAGGCTGCGGATCAAGCGATATGGTGGAAAAGCTCGTATCTTCATTAGGCGCCTCAATTTTAATTTCCTTGGACGCCAAGGCCCTTTTAAGCGAATCCCACGAATACGGCTGCAATAAAAGTTTACGCGCATCAATCAGCAGAAATCCGCCGTTTGCCTGGTGCAGGGCTCCGCCTTTAATCAGGCTGAAATCGGTAATCAGCGCACCGAACTGTTGAATCCTCTCCACTTTGCCGACCAAATTTCCCTGTGTCGGATGATCCAGCAAAATAATCGGCGCCCCGCTTTCCGGCACGTTTTTAACCACCACGTTAACCTTAAATTTGCTGTATTTATCTTCTTCCTGCTGGTTTTTTAATTGGCTGAGCAAGCCGTTGACCGGATCTTCTTCTCCCTGAGCTTTGCTGTCCTGGTTATAGTCCGGCACAAAACTGGAAATATTTTCCAAAATATACTTCTGTACGGATTTTAGATATTCGCCCAGCTTTTTGTTGCCGCGGTATTTCTTTTTAATTTCGTCCAGCGGTTTTTTTATGGCTTCTTTAACCAGGCGTTCCTGCAGCTTTTTAATTTCTTCGGTCTGCTTTTCTTCCCAACCCGGCGCTTCGTCCTGGTGCATGGCAATTTCTTCCTGCATGGCGTTCAAATCCGCCATAATCTCGTTTTTTTCTTCATCAGAAAGCGTATCAAACACGTCCGGGCTGATAATTTCGCCGTTTTTCATCGGCGCCACGACCACGCCCATGGGCATATGCAGCAGCGACACTTTTTTGCCTTTGGCTTTTTTCTGCAAGACTTTAATATATTCGTTGCGTTTTTCCTGATATTTTTCGCGAATTTCGCTGAGCTGTTCCTCATAAATCTCATTTTTAACGGCTTCCGGCAGTTCATGTTCTACCCTAAAGGCAAATTCTTCCATCTCCTTGGCAAAGCCGGCAGCCTGCCCGGCCGGAAAATTCAGCGCAACAGGTTTATGCGGCTCGTCAAAATTATAAACATAAGCCCAATCATCCGGTGTCGGCCTTTTTTTGCCTTCTTTTTCAAGGATTCTTTTGACCAGGCTGGTTTTTCCGGTACCTTCGGGCCCGAGGCAAAACAAATTATAGCCGCGGGATTTGATGTTAATGCCGAGTTCTACCGCGCAAATAGCCCTGTCCTGCCCGAGCGTGGACATTCTTTCCTCCAAATCTGCCGTTGTGTTAAAATCAAATTTGGAAGCATCGCATTTGCGATAAAGTTGCGCGGAAGTCAATTTCGTAATAGCCATTTTAAAAAATATCCTCTAAAACTAATAAATACCAAAACCGGACGGCAACGGAAAGCAATATTTTTCCGCCGCGCCGCCTGCCCGCAGCCTGTTCCGAAAACGGGCAAAAAGGCGTTTTTCTTATAAAGCGGAGTATAAGCAACAAAAACTAATATAGAGTTAAAAGCGATGCAAGAATTGGGTTTAACCGGCATATTTTTTATCCCTCTGGCACTGGGAACCGCCGCCGTGATATTTTTTGTCATGCGTTTTCGGCTGCTGCACGAAATCCGCATTGCCGCACAAAAAAGCCTCTCCGCCCTGCAAAAAAAAGACCTGCCTGTTTTTTACTCGTCTTATTGGTTAAAAAACGCCTGCATCCGCCGTTTTCTCCGCCTGCCCCCGTCCATGGAATCCCGACTGGCCCGGCGTGCGGCAGATAATCCCGGACAAACCCGCCGCATCCTCGCCCGCCTTATTCGCAAACAGCCGCATAATGCCGCCTTGTTGCTGATGTACGCCGATTTATGCCGACTTCTCCACCACCGCAGCGAATTTCAACATGCCGTCAGTCGGATAAAACTGCCCTTTTTCTTCCCCTCAGCCCTAAAAGCGGATTACTTGCGCCTGTGCGCGCTGGATTCGCTATACCAGACCGATATGCTCGCCGCATCATCGCAATGTTCCGGCGCGTTGAAACTATATCAAAAATCCGGCTTTGCCTTTGAAGAAGCCGAGTGCTACCTGTGTTTGGCCCAGATTTACCGCATCAGCGGCGTGTTTGACGTTGCCGAAACTATGCTCCGCGAAGCCGCAAAAATATACAAAGAGCTGTCTGCCCACGCCAAATATGCCGAAACGGAAGCATACCGCGGATTGGTTGAAATCGGGCGGGAGAACTATCCGGCCGCCGGCGAATATCTGGAAGCCGCCGCCGCCGTTTGCAGGCAATACCGGCTGGAAAAAACCGGCGCGGATATTGCCAACTGGCAAGGATTGGCCTGTTATCTGCAAAAAAGCCTGCCATCCGCCAAACATTTTTTCGCCTCGGTTTTGCACCGGCAATCGCAAGCCTCTCCCGAAGCAAAGGCTTTTGCCGCCGAAATGGCGGCACGTATCGACCTGCAAAAAAAAGACTTCACCGCAGCGGTACGCCGGGCAGACGAAGCCGTGCTCATCCACCGCAGCCTGCACCACCGTCCCGGTATTTTTGAAAACCTGTACCTGAAAGCGGAAATTCTGTACGCCGCCGCCGACTATAACCGCAGCGCCGAGATTCTAACCGCCTTGATAAAAGAAAAGATGCCGCCGTCATCAATATATTATCCTGCCAACGCCTACACTCTCTTGGGGCTGATATATTTGGAAACCGGCAGGCTCGGCCCCGCGCGCACAATGTTTAAGAATGCCGTTGATATGGAAAACAGCCAAAACCGGCTCAAAGGCGCCGCCATTGACTATAACAACCTGGCCGAACTGGCTCTGCGCGAAGGCTGCCGCGGCGAAGCACGCACCTGCCTGGAACGGGCCCTCAAATACGCTGAAACGCTTGAAGACAAAGAGTTAGCCACTTATCTGGAAGATAAGCTTAAACAATCCGAAGGCTAAACCGCCTCTTTCAAACCATACCCGCAGGAAGTTTAGGTTGCAATCGCTCCGGCATAAACTATATTTTTCCTGTTTGCCCGTCCCCGCCCTTATCCGGGATGCCTTGGCACCTGCCCGAAACCCGTGATAAAGTTCCGTACCTTTTATATTGTGATGTCCGTAAAATTTTGAATGACTGTAAAGCATCAAACGTAAAAAGAGGAAGTATCAGCCGTGTTAAATCTGTTGTCCGTCATTTTGCAATATATGCTGCCCGTCCTTGCAGCCGCGTTGCCGGCGGCATTGTTTTTAGCCGTTCGCAACCGGCACACAGCTCCCGCAGCGGAAAGCGCCGCCCCCGTCGGCCCCGATGTCGCCGAATTGGAAAAAAGGCTTTCCGGCCTGTTGGAAATAAACCGTTACAACGAACAAATAGCTTCCATGCAAAAAAAACTGCAACAATCGCCCAGCGGCATCATCGCCTCATATTTAAAAATGGGAAAAAAAGACCTGAAAGGCTTTCATTTATTCCAACATATTTTCGCCCTGCTGAAAAACCGCACCGATGATGCAAAAATCATAAAGCTTCTCCGCCGTTATCTGCCCTCGTGTGCCACATCGCACCTTTACGCCGTATTGCGCTCTTTTAAAATATTCTTAAACCTGTGCCGCCGCGACCGGAACACGGCCGCAATCTGGCGCGACCTGAACAATAACCGGGTACGCTCGGCATTGCTTTATCTGGAACAGCAAATAAACCGCACCCTGAACCGGTTTTCCGAAACACCGGAAGAAGCAAGGCAAAGCCTTCTTGACCGTGCCGCCATATACAGCCTTGTATTCGCCTCTTTTTCCGAATTTTACGACCGCGAAGCCACGGCTAAAATCCTGCGCCTTGCCCTCAGCCTGTCGCCGGATATTTTCCGCTACTGGCATAGCGTGCCGCACCGTTCGTCCGAACCTTTTCCTTTCAACGACACTCTGCTGCTCCGCTTAGAAGATGCCGGCATGCCTTCTTCCGAACGGTTAATTCCGTCGCCCGACGGCCTCGCGGCAGCCCATTCTCAGACGGCCGCCTCTCCGCAACACGCCGCCGCCGGTACCGGCCCCGCTGCAACGACAGCCACATTTCGCCGGCCGCCCGCATTCCTGCAGAAAAAAGAAGCATCAGCCCGCCCGTCTTCGTCATCGGAATCCTCTCACCCGCGGGCATAGTCTATATTTTATCCAACACAAATCAAGATTTTTCAATGGATTGCAAGAAATAAAATCAAAAGTATCTCTTTTTTTTCATTTTTTACTTGTTTTTGTCCATTTACTGTGTTAAAGTAACAACCGCAAAAAAACGAATTATGTAAACTATTAAAAAAAAATTACAATTATGACAAAAAAGATTTTTATCAGCTTTAACGTCATAACAGACGAAAGCTTGCGTTTTTCCTGCAAAAAGGAAAGCGGCAATCAGATTTCGGCCACAGCCCAGGAGGCTCACGGCAACCGGAAAGTTTCGGCGCAAAGTTTCCCCAAACCGGATACCGCGGTAAAAGAAATTTTCCGCATTGACAATTATTATTTCTTTTATGTCTTCAACCGCAGCAATGGCAAAAACACTTATTCGCTGCGTGAGATTACCGAGAAGGAATATAACCTCCGCCGTGAAGAGATTTTGCAGCAGCGGCCCGCGCCGGGAACTTCGAAATGGCGTGATAAACAATGTTCATACAGTGTTTACCACTTCTACAACAGAGAATGGCAGCGCAGCATTCCGGCCGGGGATTGCATATTCATCACAAAAGACAATCCGATTAAGGACGTATGCGATGCCGTAACTTCTGAAGCGCTCATCCGCGATAAACAGGAAAACGAACAGTTAAAAGCTGAAAAGCGTGAATACGCCAAACAATGCGGTGGTCTTGCCCATCGGCTTGGTATTGAGTTTATTAACGTTTTACAGCTCAAGCCCATAAAAGGAAAACTGATGAAATTTAAGGAATCCTATGAACGGGCTATTCAAAAATGCTCCAAAATGTCTTTGTCGGAACAAAAGCAAATGTACAAAAACTTGTTTTTGGAAGGACGGGACAAGCGCAAAAAAGCCATGGACGCATTGGAGATAAATTATTTTGAAGCAGACGTTAGCCGGCTCAATCTCAAAGAGCTTGAAGAGCTTTTGCTGGACAACTTAAGCAAGTACGAAAAAGAAAGTGCCACGCAAGCTCTGCAGAATGCAATAAATGCCGACTATGACACGCGCGCTCGCCTGTATGAAGCCTTGATGAAAGGCAACAGTACCGCCAAACAGTCAGCCCTGCAAGAACTCGGGGTTAACGTTGATGCAATTATTTTAAAAAAGTACCCCTTGTCCGAAATTAAAAGGGCCTTGGCATCAACTTTGGGCTACGAAACAGAAAGATAAGGTGTACGCGAAAAAAAGATTCCCCCGTTGCTGCTCTTTGCTGCAACGGGGGTTTTGTTTACCCAAAAGCTTTTCCGATAACACCTCTTGCATATCAATTTCCTGCCCGGGCACAAAAAAAGGGCGGGAGAAAAAATCTCCGGCCCTAAAAAATTTTTCTAAAAACTAAAACATTAGCTTTGCCTGCAATTCTTCTAGCGAATAGACTTCGTCATCGGAATTCGTCGCAACAACATACGTCGGTACCCCTTCGCAGAAAATGCGGCACGCAAGCTCGCGTACATCGTGGGCATCCACACTGCTGATGCTCTGGATGCGGTCGTTGATGTCATACATACGCCCGCGGCCAACCATCTGCCAGGCAACTTCCAAAACCTTGTGGTTAAATTCGCCTTTCTTCCGTTCTTCCTCGGTCTCCCATTTCAGCTTGCCGTTCATTGCCCTGTTTTTTGATTTTTCCAGGCGTTCGTCCGAAGCAACTTCTTGGCAAAGCCGGTTGACAACTTTAATAAAGACGTCTGTTACCTGATTGGCATCGGTATCTTCGGCCTCAATGAAAGCCTGTATGTTGCGCAATCCGTAATAACCGGAAATATCCACGATGACCGTTGCTTTAATGCCCGCATTGGCAAACGCGAGCTCCAGCCGGCGAAGGAACATGACCATCAGAACGTTTGCAACCGGAGAGTCATCAATCGTCAGCGATGCAGCATCAAAGCCAAACATCAGTCTGACCTTTGCATCAGGGCTGTCCAACCGGCCAAAACCGCCGGTATAGATATCCTTTGCCGATTTCGGCTGCGGCTGGCCTGCCGGAATATCGCCGAAGTACCGCTTAATGGCGTCCTTCGCTTGTTCCAAATCACCCACTCGCCCAGAAACAACCAACACGGCATTACGTCCGGTATAATAAGTATTGGCAAACTCACGAACCTCTTCTACCGTATACGAACGGATACGCCGGAGGTACTCATCGGGTTCAACCACACGTCCATAGCTGTACGCCGTGTGCTTATACAACAGTTTCATCTGCCGCATAATCCGCTGGGCCTCGCAAAGCGTTGAGTTTTCAATATCCGTCTTAGCCTGTTCTACAAACGCTTCGTCTACCACCGTTGCGTTAAAAATCTGGGAAAGCTTCTGCAGCATATCTTCCACATCTTCGCCGCAGGCCGTATACGCCGTCATAGTACCGCCAAAGTCAGGAACAATTCCCGTTACCTGTCTCAACAACGTTTTTTCAAACAAAGCCGCAATACCGGTCTTCGGTTCATTGACATGGCCGACGTTAATGCTCAGACACGATGAATAATCCTGCGAAGGAACCAACACAACGGACATACCGTTGTTCAAAGTAAATGTTTTCATAAAAAAAACTTTTAAAAAAATTAAACAAAAAAATTAACTAAAAAATAACTAATGTGGATACTCCTTACTTCCTTTTTCTTATTTTGTCAACAATAAATTTGTCAAAAAAAATATGCCGCGCAACCGCAACGGCACATTGCCTTTTCTTTAACCGGCGCAAACCGGAACCGAACTTTTTACGTACAAATCGTGTAAAACAAAATTCGCACGCGATTAGCTAAATTTCCCGCGCGTAAATATTGGTAACCGCCCACCGGTCGCCTTTGCGCGTCAAAGAATAAATAACCGTTCCTTTGCACAGCCCGAACCATGTAGCATCGCAATCCGAAGTGGTATAAACGGAAATATCGCCTCCGCCCGGAATCGGTTTAATCTTTGTAATCGCAAAGGAAATTTCCGTAGGCCTGGGCGCCTCTTCTATTTTGCCCAGCACAAACCCCGGCACATATTCTTTGTCACACCCGGCAAAATCCGGCTTAATCGTACATTTGACCACCTGTTCTATGGCGCAAAAAATCCCGTCTTCTGCCGCACATTCTTCTTTCAGCTCATCAAGGGCATACGAATGTACCGAGTCGCTGACACTTTGGGCCACCGTAACATCTGCAGCGTTTTCCAACACCGGCGCCTCTTGCCCTTTCATCGCATAAAGGGCATACAGCGCCGCCCCGCACATAATCGTAAATCCGCCGACAATCAACATTCTTTTCAGCATAAGCCTGCCTCCTGAAAATATCTTTTAAATTTAAGGACATTTTTAACCTTAATAAATTAAAAGTATAGAAAAATATCGCTTTTATCAAACAAAACCATTGCCAACATCGTCTTTTTCTGCTATAATCATACTAATATACGCAGCAAAAAGCAACTCAAATGGGGAGGGAGGCATCGGCCATGCGTGGCAAAAATAACGAAACCGGTTACACCATGATAGAAACCATCATGTACATCAGCATATTGGGAGTCTTAGGCGTCGTTCTGGCTTCTTATGCCAATGCCGTATTCACCCGATACAAAACCGGACGGATAGCCCAGCAGATTCTTGATTTGAAAAAAGCCATCCTGTCCTATACGGCTGCCGAGGAAGACTATTCCACTCTTGATAAAACCAAAATGCAGGAAGACAAAGCCATTCCTCTGGATATGCGCGACCTGCACCACGCCTTGGGCGGCAGCATAGAGCTGGGGCCAGTCGGCAACAGCACCACCAGCAAATACCTCTATTACATAACATTCAGCGGCATTTATCAAAAAGGTTGCATTGAATTATTATCGCAAGGGCAGTTTTACGGCGACGGCTCAGAAATGGATACTTTGATTGTCAATGACCGTACGGCCTGGTATTATGACGGGTCTTTTTACGATTCCAGCGATATCCCCACCCGCCACCGGATGCAGTCTGCCTCCAATCCGGCTATATCCGTCCGCCCGACGATGGAACAGATTACCAATGCCTGCAACCGCAAAGACGACAACAGCATTACCTGGATATTCAGCTGAGCCCGAACTTCCCGCCGCCAATCCGGCACATCAAAAACAAAAAAATAAGACAAATAGTTAATTACTGGCTTTTTTTGCTTGCAGTTAGAATTTCTGTTGCTATTTTATCATAAAATAATTTTCTGGAGTATTGTTCACATCATAACGATAAGGAGAGAGAACGATGGAAAATGCAGTGACCTTGCCGCCGGATTACGTTCCGAGTAAAGACGAAGAATACATGAACGATATGCAGCTGGAATATTTCCGGCAAAAACTGCTGGCCTGGAAAAAAGATTTATTAAACCAGTCCAGCGGCACTCTGGAAGACTTGCGCCAAGGCGGTTTAAACCAGCCTGATGACATTGACCGCGCCTCGTTGGAAACGGACAAATCCATTGACCTGCGCACCAAAGACCGCGCCCGCAAGCTGATTATAAAAATTGACGAAGCGCTTGACCGGATTGATGACGGGACATACGGCTATTGCGAAGAAACCGGCGAAGAAATAGGCATAGACCGCCTATTGGCGCGCCCGATAGCCACCTTGTGCGTAGAAGCGCAGGAACGCCACGAACGCATGGAAAAAACTTACGATAATGAAGCCTGAAAAAGCAGGTTGACGGCAAAATAATGGAACAGGCAAAAAACTTCATATTGGCTTCGGGATCGCCGCAGCGTCGTGCGCTGTTGGAAAGCATCGGCTACGCGCCCAAAGGCATTTGCGCAGCAAACATTGATGAAACGCCGCTTGCCGGAGAAAAGCCCCTGCCTTATATCCGCCGCATGGCACGCGCCAAAGCATTGGCTGTCGCGGCCAATATGCCCGGAGAAAACATTTTAAGCGCCGACACCATAATTGTCGCCGACCGCCGGATTATTCAAAAATCGCCGGACGCCGCAACCCAGACGGAAGTTATGAAATTGCTCTCGGGGCGTACGCACCGGGTCATAACGTCTGTCTGCCTGTCTGCCCAAAACGGGCGCATCAGCCAAAAGACGGTTACAACCAAAATTGTCATGAAACATTTAGACAACACAGAGATTGAAGAATACGTCGCCTCCGGTGAATGGTGCGGAGTCGCCGGCTACAAGATAGAAGGAATGCTTGCCGGCTACGTCAAAAAGATTGTCGGATCATATTCGGGCGTCATAGGCCTGCCCCTGTATGAAACCAAAAATTTATTAAACGGTGCCGGCATCCGCTGACGGCGGTACCCCGGCAAAAGCAACCTTAACCCAAGGAGCAAAAATAATGATAAAAGCAGATACGATAGTTTATGAAAAATCAGGCATAGATGCCTGCCTCGCCGTATTGGACGAAGGACATCTCCGCGAATTTGAAGTTTTTAATGAGAGCGGTGCCGCCGAAGGCAACGTTTATCTCGGCCGCATAGTCAAAAAGGTGCCGCTGGCCGATGACAAATTCGGATTTATGGTTAACATCGGCGACGACAAAGAAGCTTTTATGAGCGCACAGGAACGCGGCCTGCTTGAAGTCAATATGACAGAAGGCCAGTGTGTTGTCGTACAGGTTTCAAAAGAAGCCCGTGCAGACAAAGGCGCCAAGCTGGTACGCGCCGTCCAGATTGCCGGCACCTACCTGGTTTACCGCCCGTTCGGAACTTTTGTTGATGTTTCAACAAAAATCACCGATGAAGAAAAGGCAAACGAGCTGCACGCCGCCGTTACCAAAAACGTCAGCTCGCAGCAGGAAGGATGGGTTGTCCGCACCGCTGCGGCCGAAGCCGACATCAATACCGTTATTGAAGAAATGGCCGAATTGCGCAGCATTTATGAAAATATCCGTATCAAGGCCCGTTCAGCTAACGCGCCGGCCTTATTGTATGCCAAAGAAAACCCGCTGTTTAACTTAATCCGCCGCTACCGTGGCACATTGCAAAACGTCATCGTCAACGACCACACGCTGGAAGATAAGGTCAAAGCCGTTTTTGCCGGCAACGTCAGTTACGAAGCCGACCCGAGCGAGCGTTTCGGCCTGCAGGATATGTTACAGGAAGCTTTGCAAAAAACTGTCCGATTGCCATCCGGTGGAGAAATCCACATTGAAGAAACCCGCGCTTTTGTCGCCATAGACGTAGACAGTGCCGGGCACATAGCCCGCGGCGAAACCGACAACCTGAACAAAGAAGCTGCCCGCGAAATTGCCCGCCAGATTTTGCTGCGCAACCTGGCCGGAAAAATCATCATAGACTTCGCCGGCTCCGGCGAATACCGTTTTATGCGCGGCATTATGGACATTTTGGATGAAGAGCTGGCCGGCGACGCTCTGGGCGCCCGCGTTTTAGGCTTAAGCAAAGCCGGCAACGTAGAAATCATCCGCCGCCGCAAACACCCGAGCTTGCTGGAGCAGTTTTCGGCAGAATGTCCGACCTGCGGCGGCACCGGACGCGTGGAGCCGTAAGATGGACAGTGAAAAATCTTCCGGACAGGCGGCAGACGCCGCCCCGACGGCCAAAGTGGTAAAAGTCCACAAATGCCCGATTTGCGGCAAGCTGACCGATAATGCCAAATACCGCCCGTTTTGTTCCAAGCGCTGTGCAGACATAGACCTGGGCAACTGGTTTACCGAAGGCTATGTCATAGAGGGCAAGGCGCCGATAGACGAAGAAGAAGGCGAATAACATAACCGCCTGGCATTTAAGCATAAAAAAACAGGTTTCGCCCAAAGGCAAAACCTGTTTTTAAACTGTTCACAAAACCTCTCGCTAACGCTTCTTCGTCGTTCAGCATATATTGCCTAAGCCTCTATCACGAATAGCCTCCAATGCTTCAAAAGAAAGCTTTTGACAATGGAGAAATCTATAAAATAACGTCTGATCGGCGTCGGGATTTAAACTTTTGATAAACGCGACCTGCACTTCAGGAGAAAATTTTTGACACTCAACCAAATCAGATATGTAACACCTTCTATCAACGACAATCTTCATCAGCGCCTCAGAGCAGAGTCGGCGCACTGATAGCAAATGACATGTCAATTGGATGTCACCTATATCAACCAACGCCACCTGCACTTCGGGAAAAAGGTGTTTCTGATAGTTGATCAAACGATAATACCATAGCGATCTGCCGCTCTTAACAATCCACATCTGCACCTCACGGGAAAGTTGATTCTGAGCACTTGTTATATGAACAGACATCATCGCATCAACAAGCTCTATATTCCCGGTATTGCAAATGGCCATTTGCACCTCAGGAATAAGTGGGCGATTATAAATCATACGCTTGATATAAATTAAGTTTCCGATATCAAAAATAGCCCACTGCAACTCAGGAGGCACTGGCTGCGTAGCTATCAGATCCAAAACCATTCTTTCACAACAGGTGTTGATAAACGACGTCCATTCCGCTCTAGATAAATTTTTCATAATTTCGGTTTCTTTTTTTATACGAGGTTAAGCTCCTTTTAGCCGAATCCTCGTGAAACGATGCCGCATAGGAACCGCTTCAGGATTAAAAATTTAATTGACAGAACACAGTTACCATCCCAAACCAAATCATAATCCGGAAAAGGAAAACCCAAACCAAATTTATGAAAAGTTCAAAATAATAAGCCATATTCTTACATTGTATAACTTTATTGTACCTTATTTTTCAGCAGTTTGCAAGAAAATCTTTTATGTATTTTAAATATCTTATCTTTTGGCACAACTGCTGAAAAATAAAGTGCTGATTCTGCAGTTTTTTCCAACCCCTCTCCGGCACCAGATTCGCCACACTCCGCACCTATCTCGCGTCACCTGTTACCTCGCCGCCGCCATTCCCCAAACTTCGCCGCACCGCCCCACAAAAAACGCCAATCGCCCACCACTTTTCCCAAAAAAAAAGCCTTCACCCTCTCGGATGAAAGCCTCTTTTTCAAGGTTCGCGTTAAAACGCGCCATAACGTTTTTGAAATTCGTCAATCAGCCCGGAATCTTCCAGATAAGTCCGGATTTCATACCCTTCTAACGCCACTTTGCCCCAATAGCCAAAATAGGCATCTGTCAATTCGGTATGCCCGAGCTTTATCAAAGCGATAGCGTTCTTGTCTTGCAGCCGATACGGCGGGTGTCCGTTATTACCGCTAACAAACCTGAATAGCAGCGGAATATCTTTCTGCTCAATCAAGCGGCATACAACATCTTCCGACAACAAAACCGGAGAAGCCATCAAAAAACTGACCGCTCTGTCATCTCCATGTTTCAACACGGCCTCAACAAACGCATCGGACGGATCACACCACTGTTGGCTCTCGTCCATACCTTGCAACACAAGCAAAATCAATTCCGCATCATAATGCTCCAGCAGATACTTTTCTACCGGCAGCAATTTTGAATTGTCCTTTCTCATAAAAATAAATGAATAAAATTAATAAACAAAAAAATAAAGCAATACCCCGCTTTTAGCACCATTGCGCCAAAAGTCAATATTTTTTATCAATAGGAATCAAGCACTTTAATCCCCAGCAGGCGCACCAGTCCGCCAGCCTGCCGTGCCGTAATCACCGCTCCGCGCAATTCGGAAAAATCGCTGGAGAGTGTCACGCCGCCGATTTCCGTATCAGTCAAATCAACCCCGGAAAAATAAGTCTTAAAACAATTTGTCCCGGAAAAATCCGCCTCCACCGGCTGCAAGTTTTGCAATCTGCATTCGGAAAACTCAGAATCAACAAGCCGCGTTTTTTCCAAAAGCACCGACCTTAGCAATCCTCCGTTCAGATTAACATATTGCAGCAAACTGTTTATAAACGCCGTATCCTTCAAAACCGCACCGGTCAGTGTACACCCGACAAATTTGCAGTCTTTGGCATAAATGCCTTGCCAATAGCAGCCCTCAAAATTACAATTTACAAAAGAACATTGCTCAATCAAAGCCTTATTCCACGACGTTTTATAAAAGCTGCAATTTTTGAATTTACACCCTGACAGGTGCACCGTATCAAAATCCGTCCGGTCAAAAGTTCCGCCGTCAAAAACAAGCCCCTGTCCTGAAGCATTGGCAATTTCCCCTTCTTCAACAGCCTCTGTCGCCATCGGTTGCAAAAGCGGAAAAACCGGCTTTTGCCATAATTTAGGCATCTGCCAGGCTCCTCAGGTATTCAATCTGGATTTGCGCCAGCTCTTCAACCGATTGTAAAACCACATATTCGCCGTCGCCATGCATTCCTTCGCCGGAACCCGAGTGCATAATCACGGTTGCCCCTTTTTCGGCAAACAGCCGCGCGTCGGTCGCCCCACCGATTTGCTGAAACTCTATCGGACGCCGCATAATCTTTTCCGCCTGCTTTTTATAGTTTAAAATCTGCGGATTTTTTTCGCTCATCACCACCGGGGTTGAAGAAGAAACGACCTTATAGCTGACACCTTCGGCGCAGGCCTCCTGGATATTCATCTCCAGCTCTTCAAGCATAGACGTCTCCGTCAGCCGGATGTCAAGCAATGCTTCGGCATGCCCTGCAATAATGTTTGAAACTTCGCCGCCGTTTATCAGGGCAACATGCATCGTATCAACCCATGTATCTTCCGGCGCGCCGCTGTTCATGTCAAAATAGGGATACTTTTCTCTGAGGTTGGCAATCGTCCGCATCAGCATTTCATTGGCATCAAGCCCTTCCCAGGGTGTAGAGCCGTGCGCTTGTCTGCCTTCGGCTATCAATTTGACAAACACCGGATTTTTGCATTTATTGATAATTTTGGCAATATCGCCGCCGACATCATTATCCAACACGACATTTGCCGTCAAATCCGGATATTTTTTCAAAAAGGCATGCGTGCTTTTGCTGCCTTTTTCTTCATCGGTAGATAAAATAATCCCGAATTTGACCGGCAATTTGTGTTCCAAGACATAATGCATGGAATTCATTGCCACCGCAGCAAAAGATTTCATATCAAGCGTCCCCCGCCCGTACATTTTGCCCTCGGCAACACGCGGTTCAAACATATCATCGGCAGCCTTGACCACATCAATATGCCCCAAAACCAGGGCATCTTGCTTCATCTCGGAATTATTGCTGATATAAATAACCGGGCTCGCATCGTCAAACCGTTCAATCCGCACGCACGCCGCCGTTCCCGCAAAACTGTCGGCAATATAGGCCAGACATTTGTCAATTTCAATATTATTGCCCGTTTCGGTTCTGAAACGCACCAAATCTTCTATCGTTTTAATTAATTCCATAGCTTTCCTCTCTTTACTGTGCTGCCGTACACTTTGGCAGCACCAAAAACTGACGCCAGTTTATTTTGCCTTTTGCAAACAAATAGTTAATTTCGGATTTAAAATCAAGCACTTGGCTTTCCGATTTAAATTGACAAAATAAAGATACGCCATTTCCTGTCTGCTAAATATAAATTATGGCGAGTCGTCGCAACTAAGTTAAAGGAAAAAATCATTTATCCAACTATCTGAAAAGACTCTGTTTAGACTCAAAAATAGACTCAATTAAACTTTTTTTGTTTGTTTTTTACCGATTCTTAATGATTACAGCTTTAGAATCGCAACAAAGGTGTATATGCGGAGAACTTTTTTGAAAAAGCTGATAAAGCGCCTCGGAACGGTGTTAAGTACACTTTCCATGGTCATGATACTAAATATAAACTCTGCCGCGGCGGCAACCAGATTGACGCCGTATCACCTGTATTTATGGGCAAAAAACGCTAACGTCGCCCGCCTTGAAGAGTTCAAACGCTACATCAACATCCAAGATTACACCACCAGAAACACCGCCATTTGCATCGCCCAACAGCACAAAGACTACGCCGCATATAAGCTTTTGCTACAATTTGGCGCCTCCGTCCGCGTCGCCTGCCATGACAATACCGATTTGCAATGCCGCAAAATTATCACCGAAGTCGGCGGCATAGACACCGGCATCGTTTTGCTCGGTGCCGCCGCACTCGGGGCCGGAGCCATAGCGCTGGCCGCCGGAGGCGGTGGTGGCGGAGGCGGCAGTGCCGGTCCCGTATGCGATGTCAGCCAATATCCGCTGGACTCCTGCCCCGAACATGGCGTCTGCTCAACTTGTGAAGAAAAATATAAGCTGGATTCCTGCGCCCAATTTTGGCAAATATCAGGCAATTCCTGCGTCCCGGCTGCCTGTCCGGCCGGCGAATACCTTAAAGGCGGCTGTCCCGCCGCTGCCGCCGGAACCGTTTTGGAAGAAGTGCCGAGCTCATCATTTTCCGGCAATGCGCAATGCTACCGTTGCAACTACATCTGTCAGGAAAGTGCCGGTTTTTACCAAGACCGTGCCACCTGTCAAAACACTTTCCCCGGCTACGGCTGCGTCCTGCACGCCAACGGCTGCTTTATCCGCGGCGAAGCATTGGATTGCCCGCAAAATGAATCAACCGAATGCGAACCGGCCGAACCTGGCTTCACCCTGACCCAAACCGAAACCGGCAATCTTTCCGGCACACAAAAATGCTACCTCTGCACATACGCCCCCAAACCCTGCCCCGCCGACCAATACACAGAAGGCAACTGCCCGGCAGAGAGTTGGCAAAGCCCCGTTTACAACCCGACTGAAAATTTCTCCGGCAACAACCGCTGTTATACCTGTTCTTACAAATGCAACACGGCCGGCGGCTATTATGACAGCCGGGAAAGCTGTGAAAATGCCAACACAAACAAAAGCTGCGACTTAAAAGGGGGCACCGGCTGTTATGCCGTTACCGGCTGTAACAATGCCCAAGGCTACTACGGCACAGCCGACGAAGTAACTGACCTTTATCCCGGTTATGATACAAAATATGAAAACGGCTGTTTTACCAGAGGCGACCCCAAAGACTGCCCGGATGGCACTGCCACTTACGGCAACTGTCCAGGCATAACCGGTGGCGTAGCGCAATACACCAACTTGTCGGAAGGGAATTTTTCCGGCACCAGTCGCTGCTATAATTGCATATATATATGTGATACCGGCAATCACTATTACGCCTCCGACAGCGCCTGCAAAGTTGCCAACCCCGGCCTTTCCTGCACACCTTACGAGATTCCGGGTCGTACCTGCTACATTGCAGACACCTGTAATATTGCCGAAGGATATTATGAAAACGATACAGAGTGCAAAGCCGCCAATCCCGGCCACATTTGCCAGCCGGATGAAGACAGCGGCTGCTCCAAAGTCCAAGGCTGCGACAACGATAATGGCTATTATGACGACCCTTCCGAAATTTCCCCCGGCTATGAAACCATTCAGCAATATGGATGCTACAGGCAGGGCGAAGCCAAGGAATGTCCGAGCGGCGAAGAAGAACAGTGCTACACCAGCGACCCGTATAAAGAAGACATCTCCACCGAAACCGGAAACTTTTCCGGCGAAACGCCTTGCAAAATCTGCGCCTTTCAATGCCGTTCCCAGCTTGGCTACTACGATACGCGCCAAATCTGCCAGACCACCAACCAAGGCCACACCTGTGATTATGCCTCCGGCTCCACCTGTTTCACGCCAACCGGCTGTAATAACGCCCTGAACTATTATAAACTTCCCTCCGAATGTGAAAGCGCCAACCCCGGCTACAATTGTTATGCCACCCGCAGCCCTAACGGCGCCAATGTCTGCTATACCAAAAATAGCAGCGACATCAAAAAATGCCCGTCCGGCGAATATCTGATGGGCCAATGTCCCTCAAAAGACGGCACCACCCCGAATTACAACCCGACCGCCAACAAGCAGGGCGAAGAACAATGCTACACCTGCACCTACCAATGCAACGGCACCACCCACTTCACTGAACAGGAAACCTGTGAGGACGCCAACCCCGGTCATAGTTGTTCACAAGATGCAGATACCGGCTGTTTCATACGTGCCGGCTGCAACACAGCTGACGGCTATTATGAGAATGACGAAGACTGCCGAGCCCACAGCACCGGACACCTGTGCGAGCTGGAGCCCGACTCGCAATGCTATGTCCAGAGCGAAACCTGCGATGAACTAAACCAATATTACAACGACCAATCAGACTGCGAAAACAATTACATCGGCTACTCCTGCAGCATAGCTTACGGCTGCTATGTCAAAGGCGAAGCAAAACCATGCCCTGACGGTGAACATACCCAATGCGAAGAAAAGCCGGGAACCGATGTTGAAGCCACCGAAACCGACAACAAATCCGGCGAAAACAAGTGTTACACCTGCACCTACACCTGCCTGGAGAGTGAGCAGCACTATGCCGACAAAGAACGCTGTGAAGAAGTCAACCCGCAAAAATTCTGTGCCGAAGAAAGTGCCTCCGGCTGTTACATTCCGTCAGCCTGCAACACCGCCGCCGGCTATTATGAAGAAAAAGACGATTGCGAAGCTGCCGAAGATAATAAAGGCTACTACTGCAAGTTGGTTGGCGAATGCTACCAACAAGGCGACCCGGCTCCCTGCCCCGGCGATGAAAGAACCGACGGCCAATGCGACCCGCGCGAATATAATGACCTGAGCTATGACCCGACCGATAATAAAAGCGGCGAAAATCAATGCTATAGATGCGTATATACATGTCAAACCGCAAATAACCGCTACCCAAATGCCGAAAACTGTGAAGCCGCCAACACCGGACGCTCCTGCGTTTTAGAAAGCGCCTCGCAATGCTACATTGCCGGCAGCTGCAACACGGAGGCTGGCTATTATGAGGATAATGGCGCCTGCACCTCCGCCAATCCCGGACGCACTTGCGAACAAGACCCTGTTTCACAATGTTATATTAAAGGCAACTGCGATACGGCACAAAAACACTATGAAGACGAACGTACCTGCACCACGGCCAACCCCGGCATGAACTGCGCTCCGGAAGAAGAATCCGGCTGTTACATCCCATCTGCTTGCAACACTGCCGCCGGTTACTATGAAGAAAAAGGCGACTGCGAAGCGGCCGACAATAACAAGGGCTACGTCTGCGAACTGCAAAGCAACGGCTGCTATTTTAATCAGGGTACGCCCGCCGATTGCCCGGAAAACGAATACACAACCTGTCCCGAGCATCCCGAACATAATGCGACACCCACGCCGACGGATAATTTTTCCGGCAAAAATCAATGCTATACCTGCGAATATACATGCAACACCGCAGAAAATTTTTATGACCGGCAGGATGACTGCGAAGCGGCCGCAGACAACCGCGGCTACACCTGCGCTCTGACCGAAAACAACTGTTACACCAAAGACGTTGCCAAAGAATGCCCGGAAAATTCATACACCGAATGTCCGCCCCGCGACGGCAAAATCCCCACGCCGATTCCGACAGACGACTATGCCGGCGAAAATCAATGCTTTACCTGCTCATACGGTTGCGATACATTAAATAATTACTATGACGACCAATCTTCCTGCCTTCAGGTTCACCCGGGCAACACCTGCGATATCGACTCCACCGGCTGCCACGTTCCCGGCCCCTGCGACACTGAAGCCGGCTGGTATGAATCCGAAAAGCTTTGCCAAGCCGCCTTCCCCGGCTGGACATGCCAGGAAAACGCCGGCTGTTACACCAGGCAAACCGCCCTTAAGTGTCCGGAAAACCAATATACCGCCGGCAACTGCCCCCCAAAAACCGGCAATACTGCATCTTACATAGAAAGCGGTTCCTGGGCCGGCGACCAACAATGCTATACCTGCGAATACACCTGTGACACCGGAGAGGATTATTATACCACCGAAGAAGAATGTACCGGCGCCAACCCTTCAAAACTGTGCCCTTACGATGATGAATCCGGCTGCCACAAGCCTGGCCGCTGCAACACGGGCTTGGGAAAATACGACGAAGAAGGAGAGTGTGAAACAGCCAATGCCGGCTATTCCTGCATACCGGAAGGCGATTGCTATATACAGGGTGAAGCCGTTCCCTGCCCCGAAGGCGAATATTCAGAGAGTGAAGAATGTCCCGCCGCCGTAGAAGGGAAAACGCCGGTTAAGGTTCCGAGCGGCAGCATGAGCGGCGCCGAGAAATGTTACCGTTGCGAATACGAATGCGACGAAGAACGGGGTTTTTATTCTTCCACTGAGGCTTGCCGCCAAACCCACCCTGAATTGGCCTGCAATGTTTATGACAGCTACACCGGCTGTTATATGCCCGGAACCTGCAACACCGAAGACGGCTATTATGCTGACAACAGAGAATGCCTGGACGACAACAAAGGCTATACCTGCGAACCTGTCGGCCAATGCTATCACCAGGGTGAAGCCACGCCCTGCCCCGAAGGCGAAGAACCGGCCTGCACGCCCAAACCGGGCCACACCCACACCGAAGACCTCACCGACAACTATTATGGCGAACAGCAATGCCGTATTTGCACCTATGCCTGTGACACCGAAAACTATTATTACGAAGATGAAGAAGCCTGCCTTGCCGCCAACAGCGAATATACCTGCTTGCCTGATATTGAATCCGGCTGCGTCAAACGTGAATCCTGTGATACCGGCAAAGGATTTTACGGCGATTCATCTTCATGCGAGGCCAATTTCCCCGGTTTTTATTGCAAACTGCAAAACGGCTGTTACACCAAAGATGAAAGCCTCGTAAAACAATGTCCGGACAATGAATATGTAACCTGCCCGGAAATTGACGGCACCATCGTCACCCCCACGCCGACCGATAACATCTCCGGCGGACAGCCCTGCAATACTTGCGCCTACACCTGTAATGAAACAACGCATTACCAGCTGGAAACAACCTGCCAGGTCAACCATCCGGCCAGTATTTGCTCTCCGGTGGAAGACTCCGGCTGCTATACAGCTCTCCGTTGCGACACCGGCCGTGGCTACTATGACGGCCTCAGTGCCTGCCAGCAGGCTTTCCCCGGCTATGAATGTGTGGAAGAAAGTGGCTGTATGACCAAAGGCGCCGTCAAACAATGCCCGACTGATCAAGTAACCGACGGCAAATGCCAACCCCGCGTCGGAAACGACGTTAAACAAGTAGAAAGCGGTTCTTTCACCGGCGACGAGCCATGTTACAACTGTGTCTACACCTGCCTTTCCGATGACGGTTATTACCAGGATACCGACAGCTGCGAAGAGGCCAATATCGGACGCTCCTGCGCAATAAACAACGAATCGCAATGTTACATGGTATCCGGCTGCCGCACGGACATGGGATTATACGCAGATGAAAACCGCTGTCTTGAAGCTTTCCCCGGCTACACCTGCATTGAGGCACCCGACACGCTGGGATGTTATGAACAAGGCCCGGCGGCAGACTGTCCGCAGGGGCAATTCCTGGAAAACGAGGAATGTCCCACAAGGCCGCACACAACCTCTGAAAAAGACGAAAGCGGCTCTTTCAGCGGCGAAAATAAATGTTACAACTGTATATACACCTGCCTGACCTCTGAAGGCTATTACCAAACCTCCGGCGAGTGCACCGCGGCCAACCCCGGCAAAAGCTGCTACCAAGAGGAAACATCAGGCTGTTACACAGATTCCGGCTGCGACACGGATAACGGCTATTATGATACAAAAGAACTCTGCGAAGCCGCCGATGGCAACAAAGGCTATTATTGCAAAAACGCCTCCGCCGGCACCTGCTGGATTAAAGATGAAGCCTCCCCGCGCACCTGCCCTTCCAACGAAGTCCTGAAAGACGGTTGCACCCCAAAAGAGGGTACCAGCTTAGATGAAGTCCCCACCAACAATTATGCCGGCGAAAAACAATGCTACCGCTGTGTCTACACCTGCCTTGAGGATGAAGGCTACTACACCGAACAAACAACCTGCGAAACAAACAATCCGAATTTTATCTGTGAAAGGGACAACAATTCCGGCTGTTATCAGGCAACGGAAGGAGTCCCCTGCCCTGAAGACGAATATTTGCATAACGAATGCCCTCCCCAAACCGGCAAAACCCCGATAGAAACGGAAACCGGCAACATGTCCGGCTCTCAAAAATGCTACACTTGTTCTTACAAATGCAACACGGCAAGCCAATACTATGACACCGAGGAAGAATGTAAGAGTGTCAATATAGGCCGCACCTGCCCCAAAGACAATGAGTCGTCCTGTTACCGGCCGACCGGCTGTGATGAAGCTCAGGACTATTATGAAGATATTGAAAAATGCGAACAGGAAACCGGCTACGAATGTGGTGAAAAGAACAGCTGCTACGTTGCAGATACAACACCTTTGCCCTGCCCTGACGGTGAAACCACCCAGTGCCTTGAAATTCCGGGCACGATTCTGGAAGCGACGGAAACCGGCAACAAATCCGGCGAAAACAAGTGTTACACCTGCACCTACACCTGCAATACGGAAGAAAGTTACTATGAAAGCGATGACTTATGCACCGCTGCCTTCCCCGACCATAAATGCGATTTGGATCCGGCGTCCCAATGTTATCACCCTGGCACTTGTTTGGAAGAAGAATTTTATTATAACAATCAGCAAACTTGTGAAAACAATTATCCGGGCTACAACTGCGAGCTCAATGCCACCGGCTGCTATATCCTGAACCCGGACAGCATCAAGCCTTGCCCCGGCGATGAACAAACCTCCTGTGAAGAACGTACCGGCATGAACCTGACGGGCCAGACGGAAACGGGCAATGTTTCCGGCACCGAAAAATGCTACCAATGCACCTACGAATGTAACAACACCACGCATTACACGGAAATCGGCCAATGCCAGGCCGAACACCCGAACAAATTGTGTGAACCGGATCCGGCGACCGGCTGTTACACCGACCGTGCCTGCGATACCGGCAATGGGTTTTACGACAGCCAGGAAAAATGCCAGGAAGCATTAAAAGGATACAGCTGCAAATCCGACAGCGATGGCTGCTGGATAGAAAATGAAGTTCTGCCCTGTCCCGATAATGAAACCACTCAATGCGAAGAAAAAGAAGGAAATACGCTGCGATCCATCCCGACCGAAAATTTCTCCGGCGGCATGCAATGCTACACCTGTGAATACACTTGCGATACCAGCGAGGGCTATTATCAGGATAACGATAGCTGTACCGATGCCAATGAGGAATATTTATGCGATTACAACAATGCTTCCGGTTGTTTCAAAATCGGCAAATGCAACACTGCCAACAACTTTTATGACGATATAATGTCATGCACAAGCAGTAATCCGGGCTACAACTGCGACGAACAGCAAAAAACCTGCGTCACGCCGGGAACACCGAAAGAATGTCCCGCAGACGAATATGTTACCTGTCCGGATAAGCCGGGAAAGCTGGTCACCAAGTCTACTCCGACGGCCAATTATGCCGGTAGCGAACGTTGCAATATTTGCTACTACAACTGCAACGAGGATTTAGGATACTATGACGGACCAATTGATTGCCCCTTTATAAACGAATGTCATGAAACTCCGGATCCGGAAACAGATTGCTACATCGTCGCCGGATGCACCGCCGAAGGGCAATATGCCACAATGTCGGCCTGCGAAGAAGCAAATCCCGGCTATACCTGCCAAAAAGAATATTCAGCCTGCTTTGTCAAAACCGATACGGCAAAAGATTGCCCTGAAGGCGAGTATGTTACTTGTCCGGAAATTACCGGCACAATCCCCACCGCAACTCCGACAGCCAACAAATCCGGCGAAAACACATGCAACACCTGTGAATATAAATGCGATTCGGCACAAGGATACTACACAACTCCCGATGAATGTCCTGAAGAAAACATTTGCACGCCTGATGAAGCTTCCGGCTGCTACAAAATCAACGGCACCGCCATTACCAATCAGCAAACCACGCCGTTATCAATCAAGAACACGCGTGCGATAGAGATAGAGAGCAGCGGCAGCGAAGACATATACGGCTTAAAGAGCAGCGCCGATATAACCAACGCGGTAGATGAAACAACCGGTTCGGCAGGCTCTGTCAACATTGAGCACAAAGGCACCGGCGCCGCCTACGGCATTTACGCCGCCGTGCCTGAAACATCAGACACCACGGGCGAAACCACAGATAACGCCGGGCTTTCCGGCAAGTTGGATATATCTTCCGGCGCCATCGGCTCGCTCACGCCCGACACGCCCCCGACGGCCGGAACCGTTATCAATGAAGCCGGAGCTTCCGTCAACATCCACAGCCACAATGGCGGAGACGCCTACGGCATTTATGCCGGAACCGGCGGCACCGTCATTAACAGCGGCTCCGTCAACATTACCGGCAATGCCGAAAACGCTTACGGCATCTACGGCGAAGGCCAAAACACCATCACCAACGCCGGCGACATTTATGTT
Organism: uncultured Alphaproteobacteria bacterium; assembly: GCA_944391435.1. Classification (GTDB taxonomy): domain Bacteria; phylum Pseudomonadota; class Alphaproteobacteria; order RF32; family CAG-239; genus CAG-267. The sequence continues at coordinate 31,967 of CALXTP010000073.1, forward strand.
GAAGGCAAAAACGCCTACGGCATCTATGTCAAAGACGGCTCCGGAACTTCCGTCACCAACGAACAAGGCGCAACCATCACCGTCAACACCCTTGACGGCCAGGGCAACGCCCACGGCATTTACATAGCCGAAAACAATGAAGACGCCGTCGTTGCCAACCACGGCATCATCAAAGTCAACGGCACCGTGGTTGACGGAAATGCGGGCATTGCCCTCAATGGCGCCAGACTGAGCAATTACAGCCTCATGACGTTCAGCGGCGATGCCGATTTAGACGCCCTCGGCGGCAAAATCTATCTTGAAGATGGCGGCGTTTACGAAGCTCAGAGCCTTAAAGGCGATTTAGATGTCGGCACTTCTGCCGTCACCGGTAGCAATCAAGACACCTACGTCCAGGAAAACAGCCTCAAGACCGAAGACATCAGCGACCTGAACCTAGGTTCGGAATCGGCACTCTTCAACGCCGCGGCACAAAAGAACAACAACGGCAGTTACGATGTCGTCCTCAACCGCCGTAGCTTCAACGAATTCACCGATAATGCCTCGCTGTCCGGCTATCTGGAGCAAAACTACAAAGAAGGGAAACTGACCGGCCTCTACGATGACATCAAATCCGAAAGCACGGACTTTGGCACCCGCCAAAACATCGCCGGACAAACAGGCTTTGACACCTTGTTGAACTTCGCCGACGAGAACTTCCAAGTTCTCCGTAGCCTCAACCGCAGCATGGCCGATACCATCTTAAAGCCTTCCGACGAGCCTTACCGCGTCTTGGCCGGCTACGACAACTTCAATCTTGAAACCGATACCAAAGGCATCTTGTCCGGTTACGAGTTGTCCTCCAACTCTATGTACACCTTCGGCGATAAGCGCCTGGACAACAAAAACCGCCTCGGCCTCGGCCTGAGCTACACCAAGCTGTCCTCCAGCTATGATGTGGGCGGCGACCGCGACTTGAACATCTTCACCGTCTTTATGCCCTATTTGCATAAATTCAGTGACAACCTCCGCCTCGCTTCCGTCTTAAGCTTTGGTTACGGTTACGGTGACTACGACCGCGGCTCGGATCGCGAATCTGACATTACCGACTACTTCTACGGCCTGACCAACGAACTCCGTTATACCATTGACCTCAACGGCTTTGCCGAACTTGAGCCCGCCCTCATGCTCAATGCCCTGGGCTACTCCGAAGACGGCTTTGACGAAGGTTCCGGCGAAAACGCCCTTGTCACCAAACGCACCAACAACCTCTCCGTTGAAGGCGGCATCGGCCTCTTCCTCAAAAAAGACGTCAAAATGGAAAAATACGGCAAAATCGGCTTCAAAATCGGCGGTATTTATTACCACGAGTTCGCCTCCCCTTACGACGACATACGAGCTCAGCACCGCGGCGCCTCCGGCTGGTACACGATTAACGACTACGCCAACCTTTACCAGCGCGACCGCGCCGTCCTTGAAGCCGCTATTGACTACGAATACAAAGACATCGCTCTTTATGCCAAGTATAATAGGCTAATACAAAAGAACGACCC